>JBNJCX010000021.1:0-30895 GCA_051744365.1 Bacillota bacterium | reverse complement strand
TTTTAAAAATGTTAAACACCCCAAAAAGCTTGTAACAATATCTTTAGGGGGTGATTTAAATGAGTTGAGGATGAACTGACCATTTATGCAAAGGAGAATTTAGGTCTTATAGGGGACTACTGCAGAGATTTTCATTTTAATGATTTCAGCCCATGTCCCCTTGAACATTTAATAATATGCAATATCTTTTACACTGATTTTCCCGGCATTGTACTTTTCTACATAATTCATTTTTATTTCACTACTGATTTTACTTTTACGCATAAGAAAAAACTCCTTTCTAAGTAGTCTTGAAATTTTTGTTATTTCAAGTGTCTACTTAGAAAGAAGCTTATCAGTTTTAATCTGTGGGGTACTTTTTGGTCTTTATTTATTATTTGATAATTGCTTATCGTTTTTCTTAATCATATATACCCCAATGGTAACAACTGGCACTACATAGAATAAGAAGAATCCCCATGTAATGGTTCCATACCCTTTGGCAATTAGTCCTAATAGCCCAAACTGAGCGATAAATACTCCTAAAGCTAATAGTAAAATAGTTAAGCCTAAGGTTACCTTTGGAGATAGCACCTTATTTCTTTCTTTATAAGTCCCTGATAGACGCTCCGTTACTGCAAATATAAATCCAGTACCAGTTTCTATCAATGTTCCAAATAGAATGATTTGGAAGGTATATTGAAGCAATGGTGAATTAATAGCATTAAGGATATGAACTGTAGGAACAGCTGCTGTCAATATGTCTGGATAAAATCCTATCATAGCAATTAACAATAATACCCCGGGCACAATCCCTATGACTCCTGCTAAAATACCCGCTGTAACAGCTTCTTTTCTGGTTTCTAGATGTCTTGCAGTAAACAGTACCGCTGGAATAATTCCTAGGTTATAGAATGCATATTTAAGCCCACCTAATACCCAACCACTTTCCATGGTACCTGTTGCTAATGCTTCCGAAATGTTGGTTCCAAATTTTGAAAATGTTGCCACAAGAAAGGTGATATAAAGTGCATAAAGTAAAAATGACCAATAGGATAAGAATTTTTCTATTGTATCGGTTCCTCTAATTACTAGGACTCCCACACCGGCCATCATTCCAACAACACCAACATAATAATTCAAACCAAACAACTCATTTAATATGGTACCTGCTGATGAAGCTATAACCGCTAATACAATAAGTAGTAGCACTAAGTAGCATACTTCATAAAGCCACCAAAATTTTCCTAGTAACTTCTTGAAAAAGGTCCTGTAATCAAAGGCTTTAAACACCCTTGCAAATTCAAAGGTAGCTGCACAAACAACTGACCAAATGACCATGGAAATCATAAGCATAGCCACTAACCCACCAATAGTACCATTTTTCAAGAAGAACTCCACTAGTTCTGCACCTGTTCCATAGCCTCCAGCGATAACTACTGACTGAAATACGATACCAGGCACGAAGTATTTCTTAAAGGTATCACTCTTTACAAAATTTAAAAAATTCATGTATAATTCCTCCTTAATATATTTCTAATTAACTTTTTATAAATTAATAATAAGGTAATTAGTTAATTAGTATTGTTACCAACCCTTTGCTACACTTAATACTTCATCAGGAATATCTCCATTTAAATAATCCTGAATTGCTCCTTCTATAATATCCAATGCTTGATCTAGCTCTTCCTTAGATATTACCAATGGGGGTTGCACTCTTAAAACACCGGATGCTAAAAAGATTAATATAATGCCTTTTTCCCAACATCTATAACATATTTTTGCTGCTGCTTCTTTGTTTCCTATTTTTGAATCTCGATCTATTACCAAGTCAACACCTATAGATAATCCATACCCTCTTACGTCTCCAATAATATTATACTTGCCTTTCATCTCCTCAAATCTTTGTTTTACATAAGCTCCTAAGTCTCTAGATTTCTCAATGAGTTTTTCTTCTTTAATCACATTAATTGTCGCTAGGGACGCTGTACAGGATAATGCATTGCCACTCATTGTAAACAAGTGAGCAGGGGTTCCTAATGAATCAGTGATTTCTTTTCTAGCTACAATAGCGCTTAAGGGTACTCCTGAAGCCATTGATTTGCCCATAATAATCATGTCTGGTACAATATCAAAATGCTCAATGGCAAACCACTTTCCTGATCTACCGAACCCTTGCTGCACCTCTTCGCTGACAAATAAAATATCATTTTCCTTACAAATTTTATAAAGTTCTTTCATATATTTTTTAGGGGGTACAATAAGTCCCGCATCCCCTGCTATAGGTTCCATAACAATCGCCGCTACTTCATCTGCTGGTATATGATTGACAAGAGCAGCCTTCAAGTCCTTCAAACATTCTAAATTACAAGTACTAACCTCCCTGTTATAATCACATCTATAGCAGTCAGGGTATTTAATGTGCTCAATATCAGGTAATAGTGGCCCTATTTTTCTTCTCATATTTGAACTGATCGCCGAAAGTGAAATTGCCCCATAGGTTGATCCATGATAGGCTCCTATAAAGGAAATTATAATTGACTTGCCTGTATAGGCCCGGGCCAGTTTAATCATGCCATCATTGGCATCGGATCCCGTAAGCCCATATACCACTCTTTTTTCAAAATCTCCGGGAGTGATTCTACATAGTTCCTCCCCCAGTGTTACCAAGGGCTCCGAATAAGTATAGGCAGCTGTATAACTAATGAAATCCTCTAGTTGACTTTTTAGGGCAGCCACTATTTTTGGATGACTATGACCTGTATTTAAAGAGGATGCGCTAGATAACATATCAATATACTTGTTCCCATCCATGTCTTCAATTATAGCGCCTCTTCCTCTTTTAATGGCTAAAGGATAATAGGGGATCCTAGCAAATTCCGGATATACTTTTTGATCTCTTTTTACAATTTCCTTACACTTCTCATGTTTATTAATCATACTTCTCCTCCTTATTTCTCTTGGTGCTATTTCATTTGTGTTTCTATATCCTTAAACCTATTAATCAGCAACTCTATATTCTCGTTCATTCTCACCCTTGCATAGCTCTTATCAAGTCCGATAAATCCTGCCCCCGATACAGAAAGAATTCCCTGCTTTCGCAAAAATTCTTCTAAATCCACATGAGAATCAGGGTGTTTTATGGTCATAATGGGCACCATTAAATCTGTTTCCAAGGGAGTAAATTTATTCAATGATTCCATTAATTTCTTCTTATCATTTTTGATTCTTTCTTTGGTATTCTTTAAAAAGTTTTTATCCTCCATTGCATATAATGCCAAGTATCTTGCAATTCCATTCATTTCAAAGGGATTGGATACCAAATTATAATATCCTGCAAATTTCTTAGAAGTAACTAAATATCCTGCTCGCAGTCCCGCAAGTCCTAATCCTTTAGAAAAAGTCCTTATAACAAATAAATTGTCGTATTGATTAATAAGGGAGATTGCTGATTGTCCCCTATCCATAAAATCACCATAGGCTTCATCAATGATTACTGGTTTATTTAGATCCTGTGCTTTTTTAAGGACTTGCTCAATCTCTTTACAATCAATAATTTGTCCCGTTGGATTATTTGGATTATCAAGATAAAACAATTTATAGTCTTTATTCATTCTGTCAAGGAACAACTGATAATCGAATTTAAAGCGATTTTGTAAATTAAGTAAATAGCATTCATATTTTCCACCATAACTATTTACATCATCGATATAATCTGTAAACTGGGGAGAATATCCTAATACTTTTGACTTTTCATCTAAAAATAATTTATTTATCTTATAAATAATTTCGATTGAACCATCACCCAAAAGAATATTATCATTTTGTAAATCAGCAAATTCCTGCCAATACTCAATAATAGATTGCTTCAACTCCTTGCTTGATTCTGGATAACCATTCACAATTTCCCAATTAAGACTTTTAATTCTTTCTTTCACTTCATTAGAACAACCATAGGGATTGATGCCAGATGAACAGTCTATATAATTAGATAGATCCTTTGGCAAATGATTTTCCTGGGCGTAACTATTTTTTTCTAAATGTAAAAGGTTTTCTCTTATTCCGTAGTCCATACTGTCCTCCCCTCTGTTGTAAAACTTTAACCTAAATTCCACGTGCATTTGTTATTAGCTTCACAGAACACTATGTCACGAAGAATTAAGACTGTTTCTCACACATTGTAACATTATTTACCAGCACCTTTCAATCATTTTCGATAAATTATTGATTGCAACTTTTCAACAAAGATACTTATTAAACTCTGTAAGTTATCCACAGAGCAACACTCGATTTTCTAGATGATATTCTTATTATACCAGACATTTTCATACACTACCTTGTAGGGATAGTTTTCTGACAACTTCATAATTACAGATCTTGCGGTTTTGATTATTTTTGCTGCAAGAAAAACATACTTCAAGCGAAAGGTCTTTATTTGTTGTCTGTATTCTGAGACATCCAAGGAATCAAACTTGAACAACAAAAACAGGTTATATGAAAGCATCATCATTTGAAACACGGCTTCATTCGCCCAAAATGATTTTAGCAAGAGATGACCCACCGCCATGTCGTATTTGGCTTCTTTGATATAGTTTTCAGCATTACCACGTTTTTCATAACCGGGAAATGGTTTAGTATTGAACACTTCAATATTGATCCGGATATCATAGTTATGGGAAAATCAATGGCTTCAGGAGTTCCACTGAGCGCTATAGTCGCAAGGAAGGAAATAACAGAAGCCCTTGGTCCACCAGCACATCTTTTTACTATGAGCGGAAATGCAATGTCCTGTGCAGCAGCGCTGGAGACAATAAATGTTATTTTGGACGAGAGATTACTTGAGAGGTCAGAAGAACTTGGAGAATATGCAAAAGCTAGATTTGAAGAAATGAAAGATAAGTATGAGTTGATAGGAGATGTAAGAGGTAAAGGTCTTTCGATTGGAGTAGATCTGGTATCCGACAGAACTACTAGAATTGGGAATAAAGAGGCTGCCGCAAAAATATGCTACAGATGTTGGGAAAAAGGTGTGATAGTGATTTTTCTGGCATCAGGTGTATTGAGAATACAGCCTCCACTGGTAATAAGCAAGGCGGAACTTGACTGGGCTTTGGATATAATTGAAGAATCTATAGCTGAATATATCAATGGCGATATTCTGGATTCGGTACTTGATGTAGCAAAAGGTTGGTAAAATAAAGGAGGAAGTTAAATGAATTTTGTAAAAAGCGATACATTCAAGAAGTATTTTATCCCAGGAATAATTTTTCAATCAGTAGTTATTGCAGGTGGATATGGAACCGGCAGAGAAATCGTAGAATTCTTCCTAAGCTTTGGAACGGTGATAGGTCTTATTGCTCAGGGATACGGGACAATAACCTGGGGATTCCTGATATTCTATGTCATCCCGATAGTCACAATTGGTGTGTATAAGATCATAAAAGCCACATCAACAGACAGAGTTGGTGCTGAAGCAGCTGAATAAGGTTAAGAATGGATCTGCATTTTAAGCAGATCCATTCTTTTGCTCTATACACAAAAATTCTTCAATAAGGTATAATATTAATATCCAAAATTGTGATTGGAGATAATCTATGAACAGGATATTCAAGCTGCTTGTTATAGCCCTTTATTCATATAGTGGATTAATCAATATTAAAGGTGGTGAAATTATGGATTCAATACTATATATTGTTGGAATAATTCTCTTAATCTTCCTTCTGGTGACAAAAATACCAGGAGCGTTCCATAATAGGAGGATAAAAAGAGAAAAATCACAGCTGAAGGCTATGCAGGATAATACAAAAGAAGGAATAATAGGAGAGACTGATATTGCTCATCTTCCAGAGATAATAAGAAGATGGATGATAAAATCAAATGTCGTTGGAAGTCAGTGGAAAAGAACAGCTGAAATCAATCAAAAGGGGGAGATGAGACTAGATCCGGATTCCTCCAAGTGGATATTTGCTTCATCCACACAGGTGGTGGGATTGACTGAACCGTCATTTGTATGGAAGGTCAAGGCCGAAATGATGCCTTTTATATACGCATATGGAAATGACAGCTACCTTGACGGAGTTGGCTCTCTTCAGATGAGGCTTTTGAACTTAGTAAAGGTTGCTGATGAAAAAGGCGGACCGAAAATAAACCAATCATCCTTTCAGAGATATCTTCTTGAGCTTCCCTGGTATCCCCAGGCAGCCTTGAACAGGAATATGAAATGGAAGCAGATTGACAAGAACACGGCGAGAGTCGTAATGAACCATAGGGGAGTGCCTGGAGAGGCTTACTTTCACTTTGATGATGAAGGAGACGTTCTTTATACAAGTGCTATGAGGTTCAAGGACACGGATGAAAAGGCAAAGCTTATGGAATGTATCGGGGAGTCCAGGGAAATAAATGTGATGGATGGAATCAGGGTGCCGGTTTCCGTAGAGGTAACCTGGAGACTCCCGGAAAAACTCTATACATGGTTCAAGGTCAAAGTTACAAGCCTGGAATTTAAATAGAACAATTTGCTCTGGTGATTTACAATATGACCAGTGGGTAATACATCAAATAGAAGGGGTATACTTAAGATGGCAACAGGAAGGAGCATTGTTATGAAGCTCAGAACAAAGCTAAAAATTCTTACTTCCATGCTGGTTCTTGCACACTCCATGGGAAACACTGTAGATGAGCTGAAAAGAACCAACACAGCATTGATAGTCACAACCTCGGCATTGGTAACCTTTGCGGCATTTGCATTAGGACCCAGGGTGAGTGAGGAAGTTAAGGCGAGAAGAGCACTCAGCTAGATTCAGTAAAATCATCGGTGAGATAGCCGGTGATTTTATTGTTATTTTTCGATTTTACATACTCTTAACATTCACCTCATAATTCCTTAATGTAGTCCTGTTATTCTGTGTATGAAGAGAAAACAGAACATAACTAAGGAGGAGTCTACATTGAATATTAAAAAGAAATTTACTTTACTGGCATTGGTAATGATGCTGACATTTGCACTGACAGCTTGTGGCGGAGGAGAGGAAGCTCCAGAAGGGGGCCAGGACGGTGAGCTTGAAGGAGCAGTTATAGTTGATGGGTCAGGAACTGTATATCCATTGATGGCTCATATAGCAGAGGAATATATGACAAATGAAGAATCAGGCGTAAGCGTACAGGTTGGTAGAGCAGGATCAAGTGCCGGGTTCAAGAAATTTATTCCAGGGGAGACCGACTTTTCAAATGCATCAAGAAAAATAAAGGATGAAGAAATTGCTCAGCTTGAGGAAAACGGATTGGTGTTTGGGGAAGACGTAATGGAGATCAAGCTTGCCTATGACGGACTTACAATGGTAATCAATAGCAACAATGACTGGGCAACTGAAATGACAGATGATGAAATAGTGAATATGTATCTGTCGGGAACATACAGCGATGACGACGTAGTTCTTTGGTCAGATATCAGACCTGAATGGCCAGCAGAGGAAATAACATTCTACGGACCAAATGAGAATCACGGAACATACGAATTCTTCTATGAATCAATTCTCGATGAGCAGGACATGGTAAAAACAGCAAACCTTCAGCAGGAATACTCAACGCTTGTTGATCTTGTATCAAATGACGAGTATGCAATTGCATTCTTTGGATATGGATATTATGCAAGCAACACAGACAAGCTACAGGCAGTAAATATTGATTTCGGCAACGGACCTGTCGGGCCTGCATTGGAGACGATTGGCGAGGATCTTCCATATGCAGGGTTTACAAGACTGGTATACACTTACCTGAATCTTGATTATGCAAAGGAAAGACCTCAGGTGCTTGACTACGCAATGTATGTAGTATCACCGGAGGGTGCAGAGAGACTTGCTGGTGAAAATGGATTTGCACCACTTCCAGCTGAAGTATACTCAGAGTATTACCAACAACTTGAGGCATTGAAATAGTAGATTGATTAAGACTGTGAGAGGTGGTGACCTCTTGCGGTCATTCATCTGGATTCAGATAGATCAGGGGAGATAAGTATGGAAAAAAACAGTGTAAGAGAAATTATCCAGAATAATATAAGAAAAAAGAGCCACTTTTCAGACAAGGTTATGCCCAAGGTCTTTTTAGTTATGGCTTTTATATCCGTAATTACTACCTTTGGCATTGTATATACATTGATATTTGATTCAATTAAGTTCTTTTCACAGGTGCCAATAAGAGAGGTCTTTTCCACAAATCTAAATCCTTTGTCGAAGGATCCCTCTTTTGGTTTCCTCCCCCTTCTAAACGGGACATTGTTAACTACCATAATTGCAATGATTGTCGCTGTTCCCATAGGAATGGCAGCTGCAATATATTTAAGCCAGTTTGCATCAGGTAAGTTAAGAAAGATTCTTAAACCTATACTTGAAGTTTTAGCGGGAATACCGACTATAGTATATGGTTTTTTTGCTTATTCATTCGTGACCCCCCTGTTGATGAGACTGATTCCTTCTCTGGGGGCAAAAAATGCCCTCAGTCCTGGAATCGTAATGGGGATTATGATAATACCCATGGTTGCATCACTCTCAGAGGATGCGATGAATGCCGTTCCAGAGATCATGAAGGAGGGAGCGTTGGGTCTTGGCTCAACGAAGCTTGAGACTACCCTGAAGGTTATAATACCAGCTTCAATCTCAGGAATAGTTGCTTCCATTGTCCTTGCCATATCAAGAGCAATAGGTGAAACGATGATTGTTACAATAGCGAGTGGAAGTTCAAAGAACTTCACCTTTGACATAACCCAGTCCATGCAGACAATGACAGCATATATTGTAGAATTTACAAGCGGTGATGCCGGCAGTGGGACAGTGGGTTACTATAGTCTCTATGCAGTTGGATTGATCCTTTTCACATTTACATTGGGTATGAATCTTATTGCTCAGTATATTTCAAGGAAGTATAGGGAGGAGTATTAATGAATTCCAATGGTAAAGAGGATTTTACTCCGAAAGAGGATGTGAATTCAATGAATGAGAATACAAATGTACCTGGGAAAAAACAGGTAATTTTCGATAAAGATAGGATAGCATGGAGAATAGGGCTTAACAATTTTGCAAAGCACCTGTTTTCACTTTCAACTGTTTTTGCTGTCGTAGTACTGGGGATACTTCTCTACCAGATTGTGGCAAGCAGCATAGGATGGTTGGACTGGAAGTTCTTGACCAGCAACTTGTCAATATTTCCTGAGAAAGCAGGAATAAAAGGTGCGATTATCGGTACCCTGTATCTTATGGTGATCGTTATACCGGTAACACTGATATTAGGTGTTTCTACTGCCATTTATCTTGAGGAGTACGCAACTGAAGGAAGAATTCAGAGGCTTATAAAGGTAAATATCTCTAACCTTGCCAGCGTACCATCGGTCATATTCGGACTTTTGGGACTTACAGTGTTCTCAAGGATGCTAAGCCTTGGGTCAAGTATCCTGGCAGGAGGACTTACAATGTCACTACTGGTTCTACCAATCGTAGTTGTGTCTTCCCAGGAGGCACTCCGAGCAGTGCCGGGATTCCTGAGGGAAGCATCCTTTGGGATGGGTGCAGACAAGTGGACCACCATATGGAGGGTTGTATTGCCAGTTTCAATCCCGGGTATTCTGACCGGGGCAATCCTTGCGATCTCAAGGGCAATAGGCGAGACGGCACCTTTGGTAGTACTTGGAATTCCAACATTGATAATGAAAATACCGACTGGCGTTATGGATGATTTTACTGTAATGCCGATACAGATCTATTACTGGACACTGGATACAGTACTGACACCGGAATATGCATACCTTGCATCAGCAACAATTGTTGTGCTGCTAGTAACGCTGTTTATCCTGAACTCAGTGGCAATAATAATAAGAAACAAATTCCAGAAAACATTCTAATTGGGGGAGAAGACTGTGAGAAGTACAAGTGAAGATTTAAATGAATATGTATATGATGTCAGGGGACTGAGTCTCTGGTATGGGGATAACCAAGCCCTTAAGGATATAAGTATGGGTGTTGAAAAGAATGAAATCACTGCCATAATCGGACCATCCGGCTGCGGTAAGTCTACTTTTGTAAAAACACTTAACCGTATGGTTGAAAGCATACCAATTGTAAGGACTGAGGGGGAAATCCTGTTTCATGGTCATGATATTTTCAGCTCCCAAATGAAGGTGGAGGAGCTTAGGACCAGGGTGGGGATGGTATTTCAAAAGCCTAATCCATTTCCAAAGTCTATTTTTGAGAATGTAGTTTATGGACCTAAAATTCATGGGGTAAGGGACAAGAAAACCCTTATGGAGATTGCTGAGCAAAGTCTAAGAGGAGCTGCCATTTGGGATGAGGTAAAGGACAGATTGTCTGACAATGCCTACGGACTTTCCGGTGGTCAGCAGCAGAGGCTCTGTATTGCAAGGACAATGGCTGTAAGCCCTGAGGTTATACTAATGGATGAACCAACATCTGCCCTTGACCCTGTTGCAACAATGAGGATTGAGGAATTGATGGAGGATCTGAAGAAAGACTATACTGTTATAATAGTAACCCACAATATGCAGCAGGCTGCAAGGATATCGGATAAAACAGCGTTCTTCCTAAGCGGAGAGCTTATTGAATTTGACAAGACAAACAAGATATTCAGCAAGCCCCAAGACAAGAGAACAGAGGACTATATTACAGGTAGATTCGGATAGAAAAAAGAGCTGATATGGATAATCAGCTCTATTTAACAAGTCTCGAAATCATTTTAAAATCTGGTGTCCCAGAAGTTTTAATAAAATCGAAAAGTACAGTTTCAGTGTTTGTTATAACCGCCCCCATTTCATGCATTATGTCCAGTGCGTTTTTGTAGTTATCGTATGTTCTTGAACCCACACCGTCCATAAGGACATGAACATTGTAGCTTCCATCTAGAAGAGCCCTTACAGTCTGAAATATACATACATGGGCTTCCATGCCAGTAACAATGATATTCTTTTTTCCACTACTAAAGATATCATTTCTTACAGCGTCATTGTAGGCTGAGAACATTATCTTTTCATGAGGCTCTGATGAAATCAGTGCTGCAAGCTGAGGAAGAGTGCCTCCAAGACCTCTCGGATACTGCTCTGTGTGGACAACCTTCATATCCAGTTCCTTCATGGCCGTAAGAAGGATTCTGTTTTTCTCAACGACCTGGTCTCCGTTGTGGATTGCGGGAACAAGCTTTTCCTGGATGTCGATCATCAGTAGAACTGTGTCTTCTCTGTTTAGAGTATATTTTTTCATATTTATTCTCCTTTCTATTTTCCAAACACCATTCTGTGAAGAGGGTGTCTTTTTACTTTAATGGCTTTTTCCGGACATAGTTCATGGCAGCAGAAGCATCTTATGCAGTGGGTTGTATCGATTACTGCCTTGTGGTTCTTCATTGAAATAACCTTCGGAGGGCAGTTTGCTGCACATACGCCACAGCCTACGCAGAGACTTTCATCTACCTCTGGATAGGGTCTGATTTTTTCCATTAGGAAATGGGTGACAAATTCCGGAATCCTGCCAGAGACAAAATGTACATGGGTTGATCCAGGACGTCTGAAGGGTTCAACCTGTAAATCTGACATATCCACACCATACAATGAGATTTTTTGAGGATCTAAGAGTCCTCTAAGCATTGCATGGTTGTTGGTTGGAGAGTCCAGAAGTCCAGTAATTCCTGTCGCTACGTAATCCAGTTCATAAGGACTTTCACTTGCCAGGAGAAGTCCCAGATTTCTTATATCGCCGCTGGATGGTCCATCCCCCTCCATTGCCTGGATACCATCCATAACCGAAAATAGTGGATTAACATAGTCGCAGACATCAAGAAGCATATTGGCGAAGTTATCCACATCATTCATCTTAAGATGGTAATCTGCTTTGGTAACTCCAGGTACCATACCAAAAAGATTCTTGACTGCTCCTGTGTAGGTCATCATTGTATGGGTTTTTAGCTTGGCGCAGGATACCACATAATCAACCTCAGTGAATGCCTTCACAAGCTTAAGGTTGTTTATTACCTTTGCTTGGGGAGGCTTGACCTGTACTGAAGAGGTGTCATAGTTAAGACTGCATCCTGTTCTTTTAGCTACATCAGATATTCCTGATGCATCGTAAATTGACTTTAGCATTACCTGGTTAAAGGATCCACCAGGACTGTCTCCAACAATTACTGTATGTCCCTTTGACTGAAGGAACTTTACTACGCCCTCAACCACATATGGATGAGTGGTCACACCATCCTCCGGTTTGTTTTTCTTGAGAAGGTTAGTCTTCACCAGAAAACTTCCCGTCTTAAGGTCTTTAAGCACATCCAGACCTGAAAGCAGAGCTTCCGTATCCTTTATTACTTTTTCATAATTATATTCCACGCATTTAATTATTCCAACCTGGCCCATTAAATAAACCTCCATTCAATAGATATATTATACAGGATTTCAGAGGAATATTTTGCTATTTTTGAAAAAACATCTTAATCAATTGGCAGAGTCAGGTGATTATAGGGTAGAATAGAAGAAGGAGGTATAAATATGGAGGAAATGGTTACTTTATGGACCAGGCAGGATGAGCGGAGCCTGAGAGATATCGAGAAGCTTGGCGTCTTCAGAAACAAGGAACGGTACATCAGGGATTATTATGAAGATGTGGCTGACCATTTTATTTATCTTTACAAGTGGTTCGCTAACGAAGCAGCTAAAAGAGTACCCAAGCCTGATGGAGTCGATTTTCACATCTGGTGTTCCATAAGCTTTGAATCCATGCTTAGGCCTATTCAAGGAACAGTTGCATATAAGCTTGAGATTCCTTCATCCCAGGTTATATATTTTGATGGTGGCAAGTGGGACTATGTACTTAATCATATCTATATACCGAAGGATCACAACGACCAGATTGAATACCTGAAGGATATAGAAAAGAAGGGATTCAAGGACCAGTTCAACTTTATCAAGGGAAAATATGCAGGTATTTATCCAGAGGAAACCAATAGGGTAATGGAAAGCTGGGAAAGAGTATTTCAAGTGGACAACTGGAATATATTCACAACTCAGGCAAACATTTGGGAGATCAGACCTGAGAATATCGTGGAGATATTCAGATACGAGAAATGATTCTCCTTTGGATTGTACTTGACAGGTCGAGCGAAAAGTGAATAATTAAAGTAAACGGGGGTGGTCAAATGCACTTGAGATTTAAAATACTGCTGGGAATTCTGATTTTGGTAATTGCAGCTGTAATAATGGTACCAAGGATGCTACCTGATAAGGAAGAGCAACCAGAGGAGCCTGTGGAAGAGGAACCGGTCGAAGAAGCAGAGGAGGAATTCCAAGAAACATATCTATTTACTACCGACTACCTGAATATGAGAACAGGTCCCGGTACTGAGAATGAAAAAATCCGGACAATTCCCGCGGGAGAGAAGGTTAAGGCAATTGGTTATGAGGATGGATGGTACCTTATAGAGTATAATGGACAGACTGGCTACAGTATTGACGAATACCTATCTGAGCTTCTGGAGGAGGGAGAGTCAGGCCCTGAGAGCCCTGAAATTGAAGCCCCGGAGGAAGTTCCAGAGGAAGAGGATACAGGAGAGACCATGAAGACCATAGACGGCATACTGCTTGTTAACAAGACTTACGGTTTGCCGTCTGATTATTATCCGGATGTAGACCCTGAAGCAAAACTCCATGTTGAAGAAATGATAAAGGCGGCAAAGGATGAGATAAACAAGGAAATCATAGCTTTTTCTGGATTCAGAAGCTACAACTACCAGAAAAAGCTGTACTATAGCAGCGTGGAAACTAACGGTGAGGAATACGCACAAAGATATAGCGCAAAGCCAGGCCATTCTGAGCACCAGACGGGGCTGGCTTTTGATTTGGGAGGACAAATGAAATATTGGCTGGAGCCTGAATTTACAGATACAGAGGAAGGTATATGGCTTAGGGAAAATGCTCATCGATTCGGCTTTATTTTAAGATATCCTGAGGATAAGGAGCATATCACCGGATATGCCTATGAGCCCTGGCATTTCAGATATGTTGGAGAGGACCAAGCAAGAAGGATTTATGAAGAAGGCCTGACCCTGGAAGAGTTTCTTTTTCGAATATACTGAATAATTTAAAAATAATCATTGACAGGGCAGTAAAAAGAAAGTAGACTAAATTTTAATATACAAAATAAAAAAACAAAGGGATGGGATGTTATGTTGAAGTCAAACATCAAGGGATCAGTAGCGCAAAACAGTTTTTATGTTAGCTTTAGCTTTAGCTATTTTTATGGCTACGGCCATTTTGCGATGAATAAAATAAAACCCCTGATGATGAGACCTCCTAAAAGATACTTAGGCGTATTTGCATAAGTATATCCAAAAAATTTTTACTGTAGGTAACAGGCTCATTATTGGGCCTGTTTTTTTCTGTTTTTAATCAGCAATAAGTTCTAGGCTATTTATAAAATTCAAAGGAGGAAATGAAAATGGTCATTAAGTTAGTCTCAGGTACAAGCAAGGAAGTTATATCAAAGATAGGATCAAGAATTGAGGCAGAAGGAATAAGGGTTGAGATCATTGAAGGAAGTGAGACGACGATTATGGGTCTGATCGGAAATACGGCTCTGATTGATATTGACTCACTTCAGGCATATCCAGAAGTTGATAAGGTTATTAAAATCTCTGAACCCTTTAAAAAAGCCAATAGATTGTTGCATCCAGAAAATTCTGTGGTCGATGTTGGTGGACAGTTGATTGGAGGAAACAAGCTGGCAATAATTGCAGGCCCCTGTTCAGTTGAGAATGAAGCCCAGATAATCGAAGTTGCTGAAAAAGTCAAAGAGTCAGGTGCCGGGTTCCTCAGAGGAGGAGCTTACAAACCCAGAACGTCACCTTACGCTTTCCAGGGGCTTGAAGAGAAAGGTATAGACTTGTTGGTTCGTGCAAGGACAAGTACGGGTCTTCCGATAGTCAGTGAATTGATGTCAACTGATATGCTGGACAGGTTTGTGGAAGATGTGGATGTTATCCAGATCGGTGCGAGAAATATGCAGAACTACGATTTGTTGAAAGCGGTTGGCAAGACCAGAAAACCAATACTGTTGAAGAGAGGAATTTCGGCAACTGTTGAAGAGTGGTTGATGTCTGCTGAATATATAATGGCTGGGGGAAACAACAATGTAATACTCTGCGAAAGAGGAATAAGAACATACGAGACCAGTACAAGAAATACATTGGATTTGAGTGCAATACCAGTTGTTAAGAGACTTAGCCATCTTCCAATAATTGTTGATCCAAGCCATTCAGGCGGAGCATGGTGGATGGTGGAGGCCCTTTCCAGGGGAGCCATTGCAGCAGGAGCTGATGGTCTTATGATAGAGGTGCATAATGACCCTATAAACGCATTATGTGATGGAGCACAGTCAATGAAACCCAAGAAATTCGACAGGTTGATGACGTCCTTGAAATTGATTGCCAATGCAGTGGGAAGGGAATTGTAGGAGGTGCAAGATGGATCTGTCAGGTTTTAGTGTTACCATAGTCGGAATTGGACTGCTGGGAGGATCAATGGCCAAGGCACTGAGGGAGCTTAACCCGGATAATATATGGGGGGTGGATACTTCCAGTGATACCCTGGATTATGCCTCCAGTGCCGGAATCATTGACAAGGGATTTATTGATCCTGAGTTCCCACTGAAAAGATCTGACTTGGTATTCATCTGTGTATACCCGGAAGCTGTGAAGGATTTTCTGCTAAAGCACATGAATGATTTCAAGGAAAATGCCATCATAACGGATATTGCAGGAGTGAAGACATTCATAGCGGAGTTAGCGGAAACATTTCCAAGAGAGGACGTAGACATCATCTGTGGACACCCAATGGCCGGAAAAGAGCACTGCGGTATAAGAGGCGCAACGGCTGAAATATTTAAGGATGCCAGTTATTTGCTCACTCCATTGAGTAGGAACAAGCCAGAAAATCTGGATTTTTTGGAGAATCTTGTTAGGGGAATTGGATTTAATTGTGTCAAGAGAACAACACCTTATGAGCATGACAGGATAATCGCCTTAACAAGCCAGCTCCCACACATAATGGCGGTTGCCCTTGTAAATGCAGCTTTTGAGGATGTTGACTTGAGACCCTTTGTAGCCGGAAGCTACAGGGATTCCACCAGGGTGGCAATGATCAATTCTGAATTGTGGACTCAACTGATCATGGAAAACGACGAAAATGTATTGGGCGCCATAGACTTGATCCAAGAAAACATAAGCAAAATCCGGGAAGCAATTTCAGAGCGCGATAACAAGAAGTTGTCTGAGAATCTCCAATGTGCAAGGAAAAGAAGAGAGGGGATGTTTTAGTTGAAAGTGTTGGAGGTCAATATAAAGGGAGGTAGCTACAGGATAAGCATTGGCGATGGCATTCTTCCAATGATTAAAGAGGTTCTCGACTTAAACCTTAGGGGGAACAGAGTTGCGGTGATTACAGATTCAAATGTAATGGAGCTACATGGAAAAAAGTTTGCTAAAGCACTGGAAGGTTCCGATTACCAGATTCATTATTTGATAGTGGAACCTGGTGAAAAAAGCAAATCGATGGCAAACTACGAACGTATATGCTCAGAATTGCTGGAAATTGGGTTGGACAGAGAGGATATGATAATATCCTTTGGTGGAGGCGTTGTTGGAGACCTGGGAGGATTTGTTGCATCTACATACTTGAGGGGAATACCATATATCCAGGTGCCTACAACACTTCTATCACAGGTTGACAGTAGCGTTGGAGGAAAGGTGGCCATTAACCTTGAGAGAGGGAAGAACATAATCGGAAGCTTTTATCATCCCATTGCAGTAATAATGGATACTGGGCTCCTGAATACCCTCAGCGAAAGGGTTTTTAGGGATGGAATAGGTGAAATCATCAAATACGGCTGCATCAGTAGTTCCTTATTGTTTCAAAAACTGGAGAACATAGGTGATAGGGAAGAGTTTATGGATAACATCGAGCAGATAGTATACATGTGCTGTGAGATAAAGAGGGATATCGTTCAAGAGGATGAAAAGGAAAACTCCATTAGAAAAATACTGAACTTCGGACATACCCTGGGGCATGCCGTGGAGAGATACCATGATTTCAATGAATATTCCCATGGTGAGGCAGTTGCTCTGGGAATGGGAGTTATTACCGGAAACACTGAAAAAATGGGGATTACACAACCTGGAACATGGGAGAGACTTAAATCATTGCTTGTAAAGTATGAATTGCCCGCTGATGTGGACAAACCCATAAGCGACGAAATCATTAGCCTTGCTGGAAAGGATAAAAAAAGTTCAGGAGACAAGATATACCTTGTGGTACTTAAGGAAATTGGATGCACAGAAATCATTAAAGTCGACAAAGAAGAGCTGAAAGGCTATTTATCATAAATTGAAAGGAATGGTCAAATGAAGGCGGTAACAATAAAACCCGGGAAACTAAAAGGCGTGGTGAATGTGCCTCCATCCAAGAGCATAAGTCACAGAGCCATTATAAGCGCATCGTTATCTAAAGGCGAAAGTGTAATAAATAATTTGATTCTTTCAAAGGACATGGAGGCAACCATAAGTGCCATGAGGTCAATGGGATCAAATATTGAAATCGTTGAAAAGGGTCAAGGTGGTAGAATCAAACTGGTCATTCAGGGAGGATACTCAAAAAAAGAGATAACACACATAGACTGCATTGAGTCGGGTTCGACCCTAAGATTTCTCATTCCCGTATCATTGCTGGACAAGGGACAGGTTACTTTCCATGGGAGAGGCAAGCTTGTCACAAGGCCGCTTTACTCCTATTATGAAATCTTCCAGAAGACAGGAATAGAGTATTCCCTATTGGACGGAGGTCTTCCACTTACAATTGATGGACAATTGGAGGCGGGAACTTATGAACTTGATGGAAACATAAGCTCACAGTTTGTGACTGGCCTTATGTTTTCACTTCCTTTACTGCCCGGGGATTCAAAAATTCTGATCAGGGGAGATCTTGAGTCGAAGGGGTACGTTGACTTGACATTGGATGTACTGAAAGGATTTGGAATAGATATTATAAACAATGCATATAAAGAATTCACAATTAAAGGAAACCAGAAATACAAACCCTACAATATTGAAATTGAGGGTGACTATTCGCAGGCTGCATTCTGGCTGGCGGCAGGAGTACTAGGTGAAGGCGTCGAATCCCGTGGTATCAGGGAGAAGACTTCGCAAGGTGATAGGGCAATAGTAAATATAATCGAAGACATGGGTGGCGCGTTGCAGGTGGATGGAGATTCAATCATAGCATCTCCATCCGATTTGCACTCAATCAAGGTGGATGTATCACAATGTCCAGACCTGGTGCCCATAATTGCCGTTCTTGGAACATTAAGTGAAGGGGTTCTGGAAATTGTAAATGGATATAGAGTTAGAATCAAGGAATCAGACAGGCTTAAGGCGATTTCCACTGAATTGAACAAACTGGGAGCTGATATAACCGAGACCGAAGATGGGCTGATTGTCAAGGGAGTGAAATCATTAAGAGGCGGAGAGGTTGCTAGCTGGAACGACCATAGAATTGTAATGGCCTTGGCCATCGCTGCAACAAGAGCTACTGGAGATGTTACCATCAGGGACAGTGGAGCAATTACAAAGTCTTATCCTGGATTTTGGGAAGATTTCAAGAAACTGGGGGGTATTGTAGATGAGCGGAAGTTGGGGTAGAAATATAAAATTGTCAATTTATGGCGAATCCCATGGACCGGCTGTGGGGATAATACTCGACGGTGTGAAGCCTGGAATTAAGCTGGACATGAGTTTTGTAGAAAGGCAGATGGAAAGGAGAGCGCCGGGAAGGGATTCCATTTCCACCAGCAGAAGAGAGCAGGACAAGGTTGAAATACTAAGTGGAGTAAAGGATGGCGTGACCACTGGTACGCCCATAAACTGTATGATAAAAAACGGGGACACCAGGTCCGCCGACTATTCGAAACACAAAAGAATTTTCAGACCCTCCCATGCAGACCATACGGGCTATGTAAAGTACAGGAGTTTCAATGACCATAGGGGAGGAGGTCACTTTTCTGGAAGGATAACAACGGGTCTTGTGTTTGCTGGGGCCGTTGCAATGCAGATTCTTCTGGATGACAACATAGTGATTGGAAGCCATATTCTTAGGCTTCAAAAAACTAATGAGAAGAGCTTTCTTGACGTTGATCTTAGCTCCGAAATGCTAAAGGAATTGGGCAGCATGCAGATCCCCGTAATTGACAAGGAAAATGTCAAGAAAATTGAGGATGAGATATTGCTGGCAAAGTCCAAAGAAGACTCAATCGGAGGAATTGTCGAAACTGCAGTTATGGGAATTGAACCTGGAATCGGAGACCCATTTTTCCACTCAGTTGAAAGTGTGCTGTCAGGACTTTTGTTTTCAATCCCTGCAGTAAAGGCGGTTGAGTTTGGCAAGGGATTCCAGTTCGCAGATTTTGAGGGATCGCAGGTAAACGACGAGCTTTACATGAATGAAGGCGAGATAAAGTACAGGTCCAACAACAATGGAGGAGTACTTGGTGGCATAACCAACGGGATGCCTTTGGTGTTCAAGGTGGGGGTTAAACCGACAGCTTCCATTGGCAAAAATCAGAATTCAGTGGACATGGAAAAGAAGGAGGACGTTGTATTCAAAATAACAGGAAGGCATGATCCATGCATAGCAAAGCGGATAATACCCGTTGTTGAATCCGTCACAGCTTTGGCACTGCTGGATATGATAATGGAGGGTAAAAAGTGGGACTAGACAAACTGGAAGACCTAAGAAAAACCATAGATGAAATCGATGAAAAGCTGGTAGAGCTCCTTGAGGACAGGATGGACATTGTGGAGAAAGTTGCCAGGTTCAAGATAGAAAATAAGACTCCTGTATTCGATGGTAAAAGGGAAGAGGAAGTCATTAGGAACAACACTGGCAGGGTTAAAAACAAAACCTATAAGAAGGAAATAGAAGATATTCTTACCAGTATTATTACCTCCAGCAAAAACCGTCAGAGAGAAATCATAACATCTGAAAGCATCGAGGTTGCCAGCGCTGAAAAAATTGACCTGAACCAGGGTAAAGTTGGATATCAGGGAGTTAGAGGATCTTTTGGAGAACAGGCTATGCTGCAGTTCTTTGGAGAGCGTGAAGATGCAAGAGCCTATGATAGTTTTGGTGACTTGCTCCATGCAGTTGCTCAAATGGAAGTTGACTATGGTGTATTGCCAGTTGAAAATTCTTCCACAGGCTCCATAAATGAAGTATATGACCTAATGAGAGGTTATGATGTCCATATAATTGGAGAGCAAGTCTTAAATATTCAACAGAACCTTCTTGGTGTGGAAGGCGCAGAAATAGAGGACATTGAGCTCGTGTATTCCCATGAACAGGGATTCCTGCAATCAAGTGAATTTTTCAGGGAAAATCCACAGATGGAATTGGTTCCCTGCAGGAACACGGCACTGGGTGCCAAGCTTGTAATGGATTCTGGCGAAAAGTCAATTGCAGCTGTGGCAAGTCTAAGGGCAGCGGAGATATATGGACTGAAAGTATTGAAATTAAACCTCAATGGAAACAGCAGTAACTCAACACGGTTTGCAATCATTGGAAGAGAGCCGTTCTATCCTCCCGGTGCAGATAAGATAAGCATAGTCCTTACGGTTGCCCATAAGGTTGGAGAGCTTCAATCCATTCTGAAGACTTTTTCAGATCGCAACCTGAACCTGATGAAAATTGAATCAAGACCAATGCCGGAAAGACCGTGGGAGTACTTTTTTTATATTGATATTGAAGGCAACCTAAGTTATCCTGGAATAGCGGATATGATGGATGAGATAAAGAACAGGAGTACATTTTTCAGAATTCTAGGCAACTATGTGAAGTGCTCAAGTGGGAGGTGATGCCAGTGAAGTACGGACTGATTGGGGAAAGCTTAAAACACAGTGTTTCAAAGACAATCCACAGTGAGCTCTTTAAAGCTTTGGGTGTCGATAGTACTTACGAACATTATGAACTTGATGAAAACCAGTTAAAAAGCGCCATAAGCAATTTTAGGGATCTAGGCTACAGAGGATTGAATGTAACGATACCATACAAGATAAAGGTCATGGAATTTCTGGACTATATTTCCCCGGAAGCCTTGAGTATAGGGTCTGTAAATACAATCAAATTTTCTGATGGAAAAATGGAAGGGTTCAATACAGACTATTTGGGGTTTGGAATGGTTTTGGAATACAATCGAATTCTGGTCAGAGATAAAAACTGTGTAGTTCTCGGAACGGGGGGAGCATCAAAAGCTGTGTTGAAGTTCCTCGAAGATAATGGGGCAGGTAGTATTGTCCTTGTGTCAAGAAATCCGGAAAACAAGGGTCACGATGGGTACAAGGTAATATCCTACGAGGAATTGGAACGGATGGGAAAAATGTATCTAATAGTAAACTCGACACCTTTGGGCATGTACCCAAATGTAGAAGAAACTCCATTACAACGGTCTTTGGTAAAAAAAACCGATGTCATTGTGGATTTGATATATAATCCATCTGAAACAAAAATGCTTAAATATGCTAGGGAAGAGAAGAAAATTCACGCCAATGGACTACGTATGCTGGTTGGTCAGGCTATTGCAGCTCAAGAGATATGGAATGATTGCAAGTACGAAGATACCATAGTGGAAGAGATTCTCGAAAAAGTGAAAAGACACATAGGAGGGGACCGTGACAAGTAAGATAAAAAACATCACATTGATAGGCATGTCTGGTTCAGGAAAGACTACTGTTGGCAAGATCTTGGCAGATGCTTTGAACTGCGATTTTTATGATACGGATGAGTTCATTGAAAAAGCAGCTGGAAAATCCATTACGGAAATTTTCAAGGAAGGCGAGCATGTTTTCAGATCAATGGAATCACGCGTCTGCAAAGAATTGTCACAAGGTACTGGAAAAGTTATTTCGACGGGGGGAGGAGTTGTAAAATCTAGGGAGAACATGGAGATTTTGAGACAAGGCTCATTGATTATACTTCTTGAAAGGGATGTGGAAAACATAGCAAGAGATATTGACTTTTCAACGCGACCACTTCTAAAAGATGGAATTGCAAGCCTCAGGAAGCTCCATGAGGAAAGGATCGGTTTGTATAGACAATACTCGCATATATCAGTGGACAACAACTGTTCTGCAGAAGAGACCGTAAAAAGAATAATAAACATAACTGAGGAGATGCATTATGAAATTACTTGTGATTAACGGACCTAATATAAACATGCTGGGAATAAGGGAACCGGGCATCTACGGGAACCTGACCCTTGATGAAATGAATGAAAAGATCTCCCAGGAAGTGTGGAATCTAGGTGTGCAGGTCGATTTTATGCAAAGCAATTACGAAGGGGAGATAATCGAGGCCCTGCATTCAGCCATGGGTAAATATGAAGGCGTTGTAATAAACCCGGCTGCATACACCCACTACAGTCTGGCAATCATGGATGCCATTAAAGCAATCGACATTCCGGTTGTAGAAGTCCATATAAGCAATATAGATTCCCGTGAGGAGTACCGAAGAAAATCCATAACCGTAGAAGCTTGTGTCGGCCAAATCAGCGGAATGGGTTATTACGGATATGTGCTTGGAATAATGGCATTGCAGCACAAGATTAGAGGTCAATAAGAAAACACATATTGACCGAGTTAGTACATAGGAAAGGTTTGGAAAAAAATCATCTAGATGGTTTCTTTCCAAGCCTTTTTAATTGTTTTTGAATATGACTGAAAAACAACAAGCTAATCTAGTATAATGGATATGTTAGGATATGATTGTTGTGAAGAGGGATGTAAACGGCATGAGGGAAATAAAAATTTCTGTAAGAAATCTAGTTGAATATGTGCTTCGCTCCGGTGACATCGACAACCGGTTTCAATCCATGTCAAGAGCTGTGGAGGGTACCCTTGCCCACCAAAAGGTCCAGGGATTATACAAAGATAAGGATCTAAAGGAAGTGACCCTAAAACACCAGGTTCAGGTGGGAGAAACACTCTTCCTGGTTGAAGGAAGAGCGGATGGGATACTCTTTGTAGATGAGGGAGTTGTTGTCGACGAAATAAAGAGCACTACTAGGAATCTCAATGAAGTTGGAGAAGGAATGAACCTTAGACACTGGGCTCAGGCAATTTGTTACGGTTACTTTTATGGACTGCAGAATGAACTTTCTGAGATTATCGTCCAGCTTACATACTTCCATCTGGAAACAGAGGAGACGCGAAAGATAAGGAGAATCTTGACCTTTGGAGAAACTGAGAGTTTCTTTTTAGATTTGCTCCAAAAATACACAAACTGGGCAAGTCTTACATTTTCATGGAAAGAGGAGAGGAACCTATCCATAATGGGCCTGGAATTCCCATTTCCCAAATATAGAAGAGGACAAAGGGATCTGGCAGTTGCAGCCTACAAAACTATAAAAGAGGGTAAGACTCTCTTTGCACAAGCACCTACGGGAATTGGAAAGACAATGTCTGTTCTCTACCCTGCCATAAGGATGATGGGAGAAGATTCAATTGAGAAAATATTCTACCTTACAGCAAAGACAATCACAAGGGAGATACCTTTATACTCCATGGAGATATTGGAGGGAAGAGGCCTCAAGGCAAAGACTCTTGTTATAACCGCAAAGGAAAAGGTTTGTCTAAATGACCAGGTCAAATGCAATCCCAAGGATTGTCCCTATGCCAAGGGTCATTTTGACAGGGTCAACAATGCCATAATGGATATATTTAAGAACGAAAATTTTCTAAAGAGAAGAACAGTTCTTGAATATTCCAGAAAACACCAGGTATGTCCCTTTGAATTCCAGTTGGACATAAGCCTGTTTTCTGATGTGATAATCTGTGATTATAATTACGTGTTTGATCCCCAGGTATATTTAAGGAGGTTCTTTGATATGGAGAAGGGTGAGTACGTCTTTCTTGTTGACGAGGCTCATAACCTGGTGGACCGATCAAGGGAGATGTTTTCGGCATCAATCGAAAAATCAACGCTTCTCAATGCAAGAAGGATAGTCAAGGAGAAGGATTCCAAATTATATAAGGCATTATATGGAATCATCAAGATAATAAACGAGCACAAGAATAATCACCCTGTTCAGGAGGGGTATTATCAGAAGGAGGAAATATCTGACCTTTATTTTCCTATAAAAAGGACTCTGGCAAGCATGGAGAACTTTCTTATGGATAAGAGGGATGCAGAAGGATATGATGATATTCTGGAGCTGTATTTTCAGCTGACAAGCTTTATAAAGATATCTGACTTGTACGATGAAAGCTTTGTCACCACACTGGAGGAAAAGTCAGGGGATGTACAGCTGAGACTGTTTTGTGTGGATGCATCAGGGCATTTGAGACGAGCTCTTAAAAGGGGAATATCCGCAATCTTCTTTTCTGCAACACTAACGCCAATGGATTACTTTATGAACCTTCTTGGTGGTGGGGGAAAAGATTATCATATCAGATTGAAATCCCCTTTTCCAAGGAATAATCTGGGCTTGATGGTAAGAGGCAACCTATCCACAAGGTACAGGGATAGAGAGGATACTTATCTGGAGATCACGGAGATGATACATGGCTTTGTCACTTCAAAAAAAGGTAACTTTATGGTGTTTTTCCCATCATATGCATATATGAACAGGGTATATGAGGTCTTTGTGGATAACCATCCCGAAATTCGCACACTTATCCAGAGGGGAGCAATGAATGAGAAAGAACGGGAGGAATTCCTTGAATCCTTTCAGGAAGGTGAAAACCTGGTAGCTTTTGCAGTTCTTGGAGGAGTATTTTCGGAAGGAATAGATCTTTCCGGGGACAGGCTTATTGGTGCAGTAATAGTTGGAGTTGGAATGCCCCAGATCGGTTTTGAAAGAAATATAATCAGGAATTATTTTGACCATAATTTAGGGCAGGGCTTTCACTACTCATACACATACCCCGGGATGAATAAGATTTTGCAGGCAGTTGGAAGGGTAATCAGGACGGAGGACGACAGGGGAACAGTTCTTTTAATAGACGACAGATATCTTCAGGGCACCTACACAAGTCTTATGCCTCCTGAATGGAAAGGCTATCACAAGGTCTGGGATATGAAAAGTCAGATGGATTATATTAGGAGCTTCTGGGAGGTATAAATATGAAGCAGTGGAAAATAATTATAATTGGAGTTATGATTGCACTGTTTATCGCACTTCCAGCATGGGGAAATGCATCTGAACCACCATCCATACTCCTTATTGTTCCAGGAGCTCCAGCGGAGCTTGTGGTTAGTGTTGGAGAGGGAGAAGAGTATACAGAAGCTGCTAGAAGGGATAAAATGCTGGAAAGCTATTTTCTCTTCTATAACAGGGAAACAGACCCTTTTGATAAACTGGAGCTTAAGGTTGTTGGCAGCGGATATGATTTGACAGTTCCTGTTGGAGACCTTACACAAAGGTATCAGAACGTCTACACCTTAGACCTTGACAATGGAACTCTAATTCAAGGAAAGGACCCTGTAAGGGCAGCGGTGTATGTTATAATGAGGGTTGTGATGACACTGCTTATAGAAGGATTGATATTCTTCACCATGGGATTTAGAAGCAAGCGGTCATGGATAATCTTCCTGGTTGTGAACCTTATTACACAAGGCGCCTTGAACCTGTGGATCAATACCGTAGCATACAATGACTACTCGCTTTTCTTTGGATTGGTGTTCTATGAGTTTGTGATAATCATTGTTGAGATAATTGCTTTCCTGGCACTGTTAAAGGAACAAAAGAAGTGGAGAAGAGTGATATATGTACTTTTTGCAAATATAATGAGCTTTATTGCAGGAGGCTACATACTTACAATGCTTCCATATTAGAAAAGCAATATTGACAATAGAAGAGACATATGGTAATTTTAAACTAGCACTCTCGATGTTTGAGTGCTAGTTTCTATTATAACAAAGGAGAGGATAGGATTGGAAAGAAAGGAATTTCAAGCGGAATCCAGAAGATTGTTGGACTTGATGATCAATTCCATTTACACTCACAAAGAGATATTCTTAAGGGAGTTGATTTCAAACGCCTCTGATGCAATCGACAAGATATATTACAAGGCGCTTACTGATAACAGCATACAGTATAATAAGGACGACTACAATATAAGGATAGTCGCTGACAAGAACAATAGAACTTTGACCGTAACAGACACTGGTATCGGAATGACAAAGGAAGAGTTGGAAGATAACCTTGGAACTATAGCTAAAAGCGGATCCCTCGACTTCAGGAATGGCGTCGAACTCAAGGATGGATACGATATTATTGGCAAGTTCGGCGTGGGATTTTATTCCGCATTTATGGTTTCAGACAAGGTCCAGGTCACAAGCCGTGCCTTTGGAGAGGAAACAGCATATAGATGGGTTTCCGAAGGAGCTGACGGCTATATTATTGAAGAGGCTGACAAGGCAGAACCTGGAACCGAAATAGTCCTTACAATAAAAGAGTCCACTGAGGACGAGGATTACGACCAGTATCTCGAGGAAAATACTCTTAAGAGAATCGTAAAAAAATACTCTGATTTCATAAGATACCCAATAAAGATGATGGTTTCTGACTACAGAAAGAAAGAGGATTCAGATGAGTACGAGACTGTGATGGAAGAACAGACCATCAATAGCATGGTTCCAATTTGGAGGAAGAACAAGAATGAGCTAAAGGACGAAGACTACGAGAACTTCTATTCAGAGAAGCATTTTGGATTTGACAAGCCCCTGAAGTGGAGTCATATGAGAATAGATGGAATGCTTCGATACGATGCAATCCTTTTTATACCATCAACAGCTCCATTTGACTACTACACAAGGGAATATGAAAAGGGACTGGAGCTTTATTCAAGTGGAGTATTAATCATGAATAAATGTCCGGAACTTCTTCCAGACCACTTCAGCTTTGTAAAAGGAATTGTGGATTCAGAGGATCTTTCCCTTAACATTTCAAGGGAGATGCTCCAGCACGATAGACAGCTAAGACTAATGGCAAAGAAGATTGAGGAAAAAATAAAGGACGAGCTGATGGACCTGCTGCACAATAGCAGGGAAGAGTACGAGGAATTCTTCGACAACTTCGGCAAGCAGCTTAAGTATGGTCTTTATTCAGATTACGGAATAAACAAGGATAAACTTAAGGATTTACTTCTATTCTACTCATCAAAGGAGAAAAGCTTTGTCACCCTTAAGGAATATGTTGAAAGAATGCCTGAAGACCAGAAGTATATCTACTATGCAACTGGAGATTCCGTGGAAAGGATAGACAGACTTCCTCAGACTGAGCTTGTAAAGGATAAAGGCTATGAAATACTGTACTTTACAGATGAAGTAGATGAGTTTGCAATCAAGATTCTTCAGGAATATGGAGAAAAGGAATTTAGATCTGTTTCAGGAGAAGATCTTGGTATAGAGGAAGAATCCGTTCAGGAAGAGGATAAAGAGGAAGGGAGGGAGCTCTTTCAGGAGATGAAGAACACCCTTGGAGACAAGGTTAAAGAGGTAAGGTTCTCAAAGAGGCTGAAGAATCATCCGGTTTGCTTTGCAACAGAAGGAGAAATCTCCATAGAAATGGAGAAGGTCCTAAATACAATGCCAAATGCAGGAGATGTTCATGCTGATAAAATTCTGGAGATAAATCCTCATCATGAGATTTTTGAGAAATTAAAGGCTGCTTATAAAAACGACAAGGGAAAATTCGGGCTCTATACAGAGCTTCTCTATGATCAGGCGAGGCTTATAGAAGGTCTGCCAATAGAGGACCCTGTGGAATTTGCCAATAAAATATCCAAGTTGATGTAAATGACAACCCCATTCCAGGCCGTGGAATGGGGTTGTTAATCAATAACGTTCTGCTATAAAATGTACAGCCTCTTTTAATTTATCCAAGTCCAGAGACCTTGCTATTATGGCATTCTCACCCATGACTTCGTGAAACAATGGAGGATTTTGAGCATCATATACTATCATATCCCCATATCTCGAGTAGATTTCTTCTTTGGCGTGAAGCAAAGGATTCATAGTGGTCTTAAGTCCAATGAAGGCACAATAATAGATTCTGTCAAGAAGTGGTTCTGGATTTTTTCCTGCCACCACCTGGGCATATTGTCTGTAGATGTCAGCATCCATTGAATAATTAATTGTCTCAAGGCACAGTCCTCCAGGAGGTCTTGCATTCAGTTCAAGGGCCACTAGATTTCCATCATTGAGCCTGAAAAATTCAAAATGGAAAAATCTTTCTCTAAGACCGAAAGCTTCAATTACCTTATATCCCATATCCATATCATCATCAGGTATAAATCTATCCACATAGAATATACTGTCCTTACCCTCATTGACAGTCTCCATAAGTCCAGAACCGTAATGCATTGAAGAAAGTGCTGATATATCACCGTTGGCATCAACTATTCCATCAAAGGTGCAAATATCCCCTGATATGAATTCCTCCATAATATAATCAACATCAGGTTTTGTATTGAAAAACTCCTGTAACTCATAATCGTGATGTATTTTGTAGGTAAAGGATGCGCCTACTCCACTGTCAGGCTTGGCACATACAGGATATCCTGTCTCATGGATTAGCTCCATAGCATCCTGGATATTATGGACAACCCATCCTCTTGCAACAGGAATATCAGCTTGCAGGAAAACTTCCTTCATCTTGGACTTGAATTTTACAAAGCTGATGTCAGATGTTTTAAATCCTGTTATATTAAAGTCAGTTCTAAGACGTGCATCAAGGGTCAACCAGTGTTCGTTGTGTGACTCGATGCGGTCAATTCTTCCGTGTCTGAAGGTTAAAAAAGCCACAGCTCTTAAAACCTGGTCATAATCCTCCATGTTTTGAACCTTGTAGTATTCAGTAAGTGCATGGCTTAAATCTGGATCTAAATAGTCAAAATCCGGAGAACCTATACCCAGAACATTGACACCCTCCTCCTTCAGGCGGATTGCGAATTGCTTGAAGTTTGAAGGGAAATCCGGTGATATAAAAATATAGTTCATAAAATCTCCCCCTTCGTATTAATCAATATATACCATTTGTAGTGGAAAAGTCCACAAAAAATGGGAAAATAATTTTACTATTTAAAGCAATGAATTCTATGGACAGGATTTTTGGGTATATAAATATGGGAGGTAGATAATCATGCTGCATATTGAAAAGATATACTCTTCTTTTGAGAGGGAAGAGTTTTTGGAATATTTCGGGGAGAAGGGAATAGACCTGGGAGAAGGTAGATTTTCAGGCGATGGCTGGGAAGTGGTTGTTGGCGATGAATTCAAGAGAATGGTTGGAGCATTTCCCTTCAATGCAATCAAACTGGAAATATGGGTAAAGGAAGAAATATCTGATGAATTCCTTGAAGACCTTAGAAGAGGCTTTCTCCGCGGTGGAGGATAGGAAAATAAATTGAAAAACACTTGGTTTTTCTATATAATTAGATTATCGAGGAAGGGGGAGACAAGGGAGTCTCCCTTTAATTATGTCAGGAGGATTCAGATGTCAAGAAAATCAAGAGTAATAGAATTTAATATAGACAGGGTGGACTTTCCAAACAGGGGAAGAGGAAGCTTTGAGGACAGAAATATAAGGATAAAGGGAGGTCTTCCCGGACAGAAGGTAAGGGCAAAGGTTGCAAAAAGGAGAAAGGACTACTGGGAAGCAAAGCTTATTGAAGTTCTTGAGAAGTCACCACTAGAAACAGAGGAAGGTTGCCCCCACAAGGATGTCTGTGGAGGCTGCACCTACCAGTCTCTGACCTATGAGAATGAAAAGAACCTTAAGCTTCAGCAGGTTCAAGACCTCTTTGACAGGGAGGCGCTTGGTGCAGAGGTTGAAGGAATTCAGGAATCCCCTGATCTTGAAGGCTACAGGAACAAGATGGAATACACCTTCGGAGATGAGGAGAAGGATGGTCCTCTGGCACTGGGGCTGCATATGAAAGGTAGATTTTATGAGGTAGTAAACACTGACCATTGCAATATCGTAAATAAGGATTTTACAATTATTAGAGAGGCTGTAAGAAACCATTTTGATAATCTTGGATTACCCTTCTACAATAAAAGGGCCCACGAAGGACTCTTAAGACACTTGGTAATAAGAAGAGCTGGGAGTACAGGAGAAATTCTTGTTAACCTGGTTACAACAAGTCAGATGGATTTTGACAGGGAAATTTTCACAAAAAGCCTTTTTTCATTGTCTGACCTTGAAGGAAAAATAACGGGGATTCTCCATACCATAAACGATGGTCTGGGTGATGTAGTTGCGGCAGATAAGATGGATATACTATATGGAACAGATATAATCCATGAGGAAATCCTTGGCTTGAGATTCAAGATTTCACCATTTTCATTTTTCCAGACAAATACAAATGGAGCTAAAGAGCTTTATTCAATAGCCAGGGAGTTTGCAGGAGAAAAGAAGGATAGAATTATATTTGACCTTTACTCTGGTACCGGGACAATAGCCCAGATGATGGCAGCTGTTGCAAAAAAGGTAATTGGTATTGAAATCGTCCAGGAAGCAGTGGATATGGCTAGGGAGAATGCCAAGCTTAACAATCTGGTTAATGTGGAGTTTATAGCGGATGATGTATTCAAGGGAGTGGAGGAGCTTGAGGACAAACCTGACCTTATAATGATCGATCCTCCAAGGGATGGTATCCACCCAAAGGCAATCGATAAGATTATCGACTTTGGTCCCCAGGAATATGTGTATATCTCCTGCAATCCAGTGACCTTGGTAAGGGACCTTAAGATCTTCAAGGAAAGAGGATATGAGATAAAGAGAGTAAAATGCATGGACATGTTCCCCAGAACACCTCACGTTGAGACAGT
>JBNJCX010000020.1:0-32538 GCA_051744365.1 Bacillota bacterium | reverse complement strand
ATTAATCCACTAAACTATCCTCTTGTTGATAATTTACCCCGGTAAAATATGATAACTCAATCTATTAAACATATCTCATTATTTGTACCAGGATAAAATATTAGACGGTTCTTTTTGTTTTTTGCAAATAAATAAAAATAATGAAGATGACTATTTTAAGTCTTCTCCATTATTTTTAAATTTATCTATCATTTCCCACTTTTCATTTAGATGATAACTCTACTTCCACACTTCCTTAAGAACTCTAAGTGCATTCCCACCAATTACCTTTTCAATATCTTCCTCAGAATAGTTATGCTTAACTAACCATCTCAATATATTCCAAGATGCTTCAGTTGGATTCTCTAGTCCTTCTACATAATCTACCTCTTCGTATTCTACATCATTGTTACTGGTATCTTTCTTAGAGAGGTTAGCTGAGAATGCTCTATGAAGTCCAACATGGTCTCCATATAGAGAATCTATGCCAAAGGATACATGATCAATTCCAACTAGATTTGCAACATACTCAAAATGCTCCATAACTGATTCCAGATTGTGCTTAAGAGTTGTATGAGTCATGGTTGTATGAGGTGCAGACTCAATTCCTATAACCCCGCCTTTATCAGCAATAGCTTTTAAAAGTTCATCATGGAATAATCTTTTACTATTCCAAATTGCTCTAGCTCCAACATGACTAGCTATTAGTGGCTTTTGTGAATACTTAACTACATCCATTGCAGTCTTTGGACCACAATGAGATATATCAATTAGCATCCCAACTTTGTTCATTCTTTCGACAGCTTTTTGACCAAACTTAGTAAGTCCACCATCATTATCTTCTTTCAATCCATTCCCTAGTGCATTTGACTCTGAGTACGTTACACCAAGCTGCCTAACACCAAGACCATAAAGAATATCAATTCTATCTAATTCATTTTCAATCGGGGCAGCACCTTCAATAACAGGTACCCATGCAATCTTCCCTTCGTCAAATGCTTTGTATATATCATCTACTCTTCTACATTGTATTAGAAAATCCTGATGAGCTAAATCACATAGTCTCATCCCTAAATCATGGATAATATCTTGCCATTTCCAACCTGCCTTGGAAGATATTGTATTTGTACCATCCATCATATTGTCAAATACACAGTCTAAATAAGACTTAGACAATCCTTCGTATGCGCAAAACTCTCTGCCATCTGTATTGTATTGTGCTGTTTGACTCATATCTTCAGGGAAAAGTGTTGGATGCTCATGAAGAGCAATAAATACCTTTTCTTTAGCTAATCTTTCAACTCTTTCTTCCTGTTCAGGAGAAAGGGGAAGTTTATATTCCCCAGCCCAGTTCCATTTTACTAATTTATATTCAGTATAATCTTTACCTGGTTCTAAATATGAATATGCCTTATAACCATCATATGCTGTCTTTAAGCCCACTTTACTACCTCCTATTTTTTATATACTTTAACCATATCTTTTACATCTATTGGTCCGTATAGACCTGGAGTTAAATCCCATCCCTCAAAATCTTTTGAGTAACCATAAGCATTTATTCTTACCCATGTGTTAATTGAAGGAAGTTCTTTAATAAATTCTTCTTGGAACTCATTCATTATCTCAACACGTTTGTTGTAATCTGGCTCAGCGGATGATTGATCCAATAGCTCATCCATTCTTGGATTATTGAATCCCATGAAGTTTAGAGATGCATCTGAACGGTATATAGTTGCTAGAGATGAATCAGCATCATCAATTACTCCCCAATCTATAACATTCATATCAAAATCTCTACCTTTTACAACTCTATCGGTATAAGTTGCTGAATCAACAGGCTTAAGGTTTACAGCAATTCCTGCTTCTTCCATATTTGATTTAAATATATTTGCAATAGCATCAACATTAGATGTTGTTGTTCTGTAGATTAATTCAATCTCCATCTTCTTACCATCAGCATTTTCTCTAATTCCATCTCCATCAGTATCTTTGTAGCCAGCAGCTTCAAGAACATCATTTGCCCCTTGAATATCAAACTCTGGGAATTTAATATTTGATGCAACTAAATCAGTAAATACTGGAGAAATAGGACTTTCCATCTTAATTGCTCCACCTTGCATTGCTATATTTACAAAAGCATCTCTATCCATAGTCATTGCAATTGCTTTTCTAACTTCATAATCACTTAAAAATTCATTTTTATAATTAAATGCAAAGTATCCAAATCCTAGTGAATTAACCCTTAAAACTCCAAAATCATCTGGTTTTCCTTCAAGCTGTTTTTGCGCAGCAACTGGAATCGCCGATCCTGATACATCTACTTCTCCGTTCATAATAGCAAGTACTAATGAATTAGCATCTGGAAAGATTCTAAATGTTATCTCTTCCAAGTATGCACCTTGTCCATCGTTTGCTAATGGCCAATTTGGAACTCTTTCTAAAGTGTAATATTGTCCCTTGACAAACTCTTTGATTTTATATGGTCCATACCCTACTCCATTGTAATCGAAAGTAGCTGGATCTTCTACTTCTTCAAAGATGTGCTTTGGCATAATATCTATCCAGAATCCAACCTGTGTAAGGAAATTGACCTGTGGACTTACTAGATGAAATTTCATATTGTAATCATCGATGATTTCCATTGATTCTACTACACTATACATGTCCGCACCATATCCCAAAGCTTTATCTACTGAGTATTCAGCAGTAAAAGCAATATCTTCTACTGTAAAAGGAGTACCATCATGCCATGAAATACCTTCATGGATTGATACTGTATATGTCATTCCATCTTCACTTATTTCGTAGTCCTTGACTATATATGGAACTTTATTACCACTATCATCTGTAACCATTAAAGAAGGTAAAACTAAGTTCATAACTAGAGATGAGTTCAAATCGTTTGAATTCCAGGTAGCAAGTGAATATGGATCTCCAGTTAATCCAACAACTAGTGAACCTCCCACACTAGGAGTTGCTGCAGTTTCTGTAGGTTCCTCTGTTTGTGTCTCACTTGGTGTCTCTGCTGGTGCTTCATTGTTACCTGTGCATCCAACTAAAATTGTTAAAGTCATCGCCAAAACTAACGCAATTGATAAAAATCTTTTCATATTCATTCTTTTTTCCTCCTAAAGTTATTTTTTATTTTTAAGAACTCTTCCTGAGAAGACATTCTGTACTTCGTTATTCAGTAATGGAAACACTCCATTTACTAATACAGCATCAACTCCACTTGCAGCAGTTAAAGGTTTTTTGTAATCAACCTCATCTGGACTTGGGAAGTTGTAATTATCTAAATCTACTATAGCAAGATCAGCAAAGAACCCTTCTTTAAGCTCTCCTCTTTCCTTTATCCCAAAGTGCCTTGCAACCATAGATGTATTTCTTCTAACTATTTCTTCATATGGAACTCCTTTTTCAATGTACATTCTAGAAAATATCGGGAATCCTCCCCTTCTTTGAAGCTCATACCAATCAAATGGATCCTCAGGATCTCCTAATATTTCATCAGTTCCTACACATACATATGGATTGTCAATTATTGATTGTACATGTCCTGTAATTGGGAAATCAGGTCTACTTCTTCCCCCCAACCAGAACGTGTAGTCATTCTTATCTGCAATTAGATCAAGCATACATTCATCAGGATCAATTCCCCTTTCCGCAGCAATTTGTGAAACGGATTTTGCTTCAATGCTAGGATCAGATGAATTGATAATAAACTTATCAGTTTTATCTCCAGCAAATATATATGCATCCTGCTTAATAATCTCTCTTCCTTCTTTTGTTTTTAAGGCAGCCTTAACTCCTTCTTCTCCTGATGAAAATAGTTCATCTGATAAAGCCATAATAAACTGAATTAATCTACTCTTACTTGTACAATGTCCTGTACTTCTTGGAATAGTATCAACAAGAACTCTCATCCCCTCATTCGCTGCATCTAATACTACATCAAATGCTTCAGGCACTGTAGGCTTCAAGTGAGATACTTGTATCTTTGTGCCACTTCTTCTTCCCACCTCCACAAACTCTTCTGTAGCCTCTTTAATGCCTAAACTATGTCTAAGGTGAGCAGCTGCCACTCCATCATAATCCTTAACTATTTTAGTAACATCTACTAATTCGTCAATATCTGCATATCTACTTGGAACATAGTCTAGTCCAAAGGATATTCCCCATGCACCTTGCTCCATATTAAGTCTAATTATTTCTTCTATTTCTTTCTTTTCTTCCTGTGAAGGTGGTCTGTTAAAAGCTCCTCCCATTACACTCCACCTTATTGTTCCGTGTCCTAATAATGTTACAAAGTTTAAGGTTACACCTTTATCTTCAACAGCTTTAGAGTATCCTTCAAAGTCATTCCACTGAGGGAATCTAGTTTTGTAATCCTTTTGCTGAGCTGATGACATTAAGCCATTTCCCCAGTAATAGTCGATTACCTTTTCTGTAGGTCCTGGTGCAATAGAATGTCCACAGTTACCATTAACTACAGTGGTTACACCTTGTCTTAAAAAGTTTTCATATCTTCCATCTACTAATCCAATCCACTCTTCGTGAACATGAGGATCGATTAGTCCAGGTATTACTACCTTACCAGTGGCATCTACCTCCAAATCAGATGATTCATCAATCTTTTCACTTATCTTTACTATTCTATCTTTGTTAATGGCAATATCAGCCTTGAAAGGCTTATTGCCAGTTCCGTCATATACTAAACCATTTTTAACTACTACATCATACATACAACAACCACCCCTTATCTTGATTTTGGATTTAATGTCTCATTGATTCCAGTTCCTAGTAGATTAAAGCTAACTACATAAAGAACAATTGAAATACTAGGATAAAACCACCACCACCATGGGTTTGGTGTATCTATTACAGCACTGGCGTCCCAGGCTTTTTTTAGAATAGTACCCCATGACCAAGTAGTTGGATCTCCAAGTCCTAAGAAGCTCAACCCGGATTCTGATAACACAGCGGTCGCCATTATTAAAGTAAGATTAACTAATACTGGACCTGCTGCATTAATTAATATGTGTCTGAATACAATCCTACTTGCAGGTAAGTTTAAACACTTAGCTGCTTCGATATACTGCATCTCTGAAATCTTTAATGTTGCGTTTCTAGTTACCCTAGCCAGTGATGGCCAAGATAAAATACCTATTACTACTGCAACATTTATTATTGAAGCCCCTACTATTGCAGATATTACTATCATCAAGGGCAATACAGGTAATGTGAGGAAAATATCTATTATTGAATCAAGTAGCGCTCCTATTTTGCCTTTCCTATATCCTGTTATTAGTCCAACTGGTATTCCAATGGTCATTGCTACAAATACTGCTATAAAAGATACGTACAATGATGTTCTAGCCCCCCAAACAATTTCGGAGAATACATCCAATCCTAAATTATCTGTACCCATCAAGAATTCTGAAGAAGGGCTTGCCAAGATCGAACCACCATATCCTTTAGGATACTCAGCGATTTGCGGAGCTAGTAATCCAAGTATTACTATTAGAAGAACTCCACTTAATCCAATCATTCCCATTGGGTTTTTAAAAAATATTTGTCTGAAAGTTCTGTTATTATGCACTTTTTAACCTCCCAACTTAATCCTTGGGTCTAGCCAAGCAACCATTATATCTGTAATTATATTCATTACGATTACACTAAGAGCTAGCACTATAAATGAACCTTGTAATACTGGATAATCTAGCGCGGAAACCGAATCGTAAATCAGTCTACCAATACCAGGCCAAGAGAAAATAGTTTCCGTCATTACTGCACCACCTACCATTGTTCCAATCATTAAACCTGTAACTGTAATGGTGGGGATTAATGCATTTTTTAGTGCATGACCTACAATGACATTATTCTCTTTAATACCCTTGGAGTATGCTGTCCTTATGTAATCTTCTCCTAACACATCTACCATAGAGTTTCTTGTATACATTACAATACTTGCAACATTTGCTGTAAATAGAGTAAGTGCTGGCAAAATTGCGTGACTAACAATATCTATAAAAAATTCAAATCCTTGTTTTGGAGGAGGTGTATATGCCCCACCGGTTGGCAGTACCTTCAATATATATGAGAATAAGAACAGAAAGGCAAATGCTAGAAATGGTACAAACACGGATATTCCAATCATAACAACAAAGTTAATTGCTTTGTCAGCCAACTTTCCTCTTTTCATAGCAGCATAGGTGCCAATTGGGATTCCTATTATCAGTGTGAAAATTACAACTACAAACAACAAAAGCAATGTCCAAGGTAACTTCTCCATAAGTACTTCCATTACAGGCTGTCCAGTTTTAAAAGATGTCCCCAAATCTCCTTTGAATAGGCTAGTTATAAATATAAAGTATTGCTCTCCAATGGATTTATCCAACCCATATTTTTCCATCATAGCTGCTTGTACTTCTGGCCCCATTTTGGGATCAAGAAGTAAGTCAACTGGATTTGATGGTATAAATCTAATTATAAAAAATGTAAGAGTAACTGAAATAAGGAAAGTAACAAACCCTTTTAGTATTCTTCTCCATAAATATCTACTCATTACCTTCACCCCCAGTCAAAGGATAATGGCATCTAACAAAGTGTCCTTCTTCAATTTCAATTAATTCTGGATGGGTTTCTCTGCACTTATCTTTTGCCATGTAGCATCTAGTACTAAATTTACAACCAATTGGAGGATTTATTGGATTTGGAATATCCCCTTCCAATACAATCCTTTTTTTGTTAGTGTCTGGATCTATCATAGGTATTGCGGATATAAGAGCCTTAGTATAGGGATGCTTTGTCTTGTTGAATATTGAGTATGTTTTTGCTAACTCCATTGTCTCTCCAAGATACATAACCATAATCCTTGTGCTAATATATTTAACTACTGATAAATCATGACCAATAAATATGTATGTGAGATCCAACTCTTTCTTCAATCTATTGAATAGGTTTAATACTTGAGCTTGTACGGACACATCTAAAGCAGAAACTGCTTCATCACAAATTAATACTTTTGGATTTAAACTTAACGCTCTAGCAATACCAATCCTTTGTCTCTGCCCGCCAGAAAATTCGTGAGGGTATCTATCATACATAATAGACTGAAGACCGACCAATTCCATTAGGCTATTGACTTTTTCTTTTACCTTCTTTTTGTTCTTTTCAATACCATTGAAAACTATTGGTTCTGCTATTGCTTCTCCAACCTTGATTCTAGGATTAAGGCTTGCGTATGGATCTTGAAATACCATTTGAAGATCTTTTCTCACTTCTTTTTCCTTGCTTCCAGTTAACCCCGTTATCTCTGAATTGTTATAATATACTTTTCCATCGGTTATTGGTATCAATCCCAGAATTAACCTAGCTAGTGTTGACTTTCCAGAACCAGACTCACCGACGACTCCAAGGGTTTCTGATCTATACAAATTAAAAGAAATTCCTTCTACTGCCCTAACATATTTTTTCTTCCCAAATTTACCTACTTCAAAATGTTTCGTTAGATTTTCAACGGTTAGTAATGGTTCCACCATCAGTTATCCCCCTTTTCATCATATAGGAAGCACTGAACATAGTGATTCTCAGATATTTTTTTCATTGTCGGTATGTATGCTTTACATTCCTCGTTTTTATATTCACATCTTGGAGCAAATCTACATCCATCTTCAAATTTGTCTATGGTTGGAACAGTCCCAGGAATAGTATATAAGTCTCCTTCTGTCATCTCAACTCCAGGTACTGCTGCTATCAAGCCTTTAGTATAAGGGTGTAAAGGATTTTTAAATACATCTCTAATGTCACCTTTTTCTACTATGCACCCAGCATACATAACTATAACTTCATTGCAAAGTTCTGAGACAACTCCTAAATTATGAGTAACTAACAAAAGCGACCCATCAAGTTTAAGCTTTTTCATTAATTCAAGTACCTGTGCCTGTATTGTAACATCCAGCGCAGTTGTTGGCTCATCAGCTACAAGTAGCTGCGGATTACATATCAAAGCCATTGCTATCATAGCTCTTTGCCTCATTCCTCCAGAAAACTGATGAGGGTATTGGTCATATCTTGCCTCTGCATCTGGTATTCCTACATCATCTAGCTGTCCAATTACTGCTTCTTTGATTTTTTTCTTATTAATATCTGGATAATGAGTTTTTAAAGCTTCGCCAATTTGATGACCTATTGTATAAACAGGGTTTAGTGCTGTCATAGGCTCTTGAAATATCATTGAAATGTGTTTTCCTCTAATCTCTTCCAATTCAGGAGTTGATTTACTAAGTATGCTCTCTTCTTTATATAGAATATCTCCACCTTGAATAACTGTTGATTCCGGAAGAAGTCTTAAAATGGAAAGACTAAGCATACTCTTACCACAGCCAGATTCACCAACTATGCCTAACGCAACTCCTTCTTTAATTTCAAAAGATATGTCTTTTAGTAAATTGTAAACTTTTCCTTTATCATCTTTGAAACCCAGATTAAAGTTCTTGAACTCAATTAGATTTGACACTTTATCACCCACTTAATTTCATATTATTGCTTTATCACTTTATATGTATATTAGACTATAATAGACCCTAGTATACATTGAGTAGAATTCCTTGTCAATGCCTGAATATAGGTACTCTTGAATGATAGCGTTTGCATTTCTATTAATTCTATTTGTTTATATTATAACGTTATTGTTAAAGAATAGTCGCTATATTACTACCTTTAAAATGATAATTCTTTAGCAAAATTGTTTGAACAGATAACCATTTAATATCATAAATATCAATTCTATGATTATGTAGCAAAAACTGCCGTGTACAATTAAACTTATACTACTGATACAACCGCTGTTTATTCTAACAATCAATTACAGGCAATTAAGTCAAGAAGGATAACTTCTAAAGAAGTAGTAAATGCTATTAGGAAGCTCTGTAGTGCATTGTAAAACGTTCCATCCATTGAGCACACCTATGACAACCCAAATGATTGAAAATGGTGTAGAACCGCTTACAGTATGCCTATTGCTTGCCCTTGGATCCATCCAGACAACTGTAATATACGCTCACACCTTGGAAGATACAAAAAATAGAAGAAGTTAAGTAAGCCCACAACAAAATATGGTCTTAGTATTTATGGAGGTGACGTATTGTCACCTCTGAAGCAAAAAACGCCAGAGACGGTTCTTTTTGTTTTGCCAGTTAATGTTTGGTGGCAAAAACAAAAAGAACCGTCCCCGATGTTTGGTCCCTGATATTGTTAGATAACGGGTTTCCTTTTCCCTGCAGGTCTTGTTATTGAAAGTATTACGAGCCCTGCAAATACAAGTCCCATTCCAATCCCGGAAATTGTGGACAATTGCTCCTTAAGTAAGAATACTCCCAGAATTGAGGCCGTTACAGGCTCAGCTAGTGTCAATGTAACTGCTTTGTGTAGTTTTATCCCTGATAATCCATATGAAAAAACAACATATGCAAAGGCAGTGGTGATCAATCCTAGATGAAGAGCTACACCTATTCCTTGTGCAGTCACAAGCCAATCCAAGCTATAGATCAAAAGAAACGGTGAAAGTATTATTGCTCCAATTGTGAATACAACTCCTGTAACCATCTCAGGTGAATAATCTCCCAGCAAATTCTTTGTTGCTGCGGTGTATACCGCATAAGACAAACCTGCTCCAAGTGCCATAAATATTCCATTCATATTCAATGACAAGTCTTCCCCTCCTGTTACCAGTAGAATACATCCCATTACTGATACGATTGTTGAAACAAGCCATTTGATACCTGGACTTTCCTTGTTTACAAGTATGGAAATCAATCCTGCAAAGATTGGTGCGCTTCCTATGGCAACCACTGTTCCCATTGCTACTCCGGTCAATTTAACCGCTGCAAAGAATGTAAGTTGAAATGATGCCATACCAACTGCTCCTATATATGTATTCCATTTAGACAATATTTCTTTTCCATTAAGCTTACCTTTGAGGAATGCATAAAGCATAATTGCTCCCCCACCAATAGCAAGTCTAACCGCACCAATTGATATAGGTGTGGCTCCTTCAGGTGCAAAATGCTGCGCTGTTCCAATTGTTCCCCACAAAATCGCACCCAGTAATACCATTAAGCTGTATCTGAATTCTTTCTGTTTCAAATTACATCCACTCCTGTTTAAACAAAGGGACGAATCTTTCTGTGTAAAACAAAAAGAACCGTCCCCGATGTTTTCGATGTTTTGATTTGGTACGCCCAGAGGGATTCGAACCCCCGACCAACTGGTTCGAAGCCAGCTACTCTATCCAGCTGAGCTATGGGCGCACGTCAGCTTTAATACTATAATAGTATAACCTGTGGCAATTTTATTGTCAATAAATAGGAGTTTCCTAATCTCATCAACTACTCAAGAATAAAAATAATTATCGATTTTTTTGTAAATGCCAACGAATGATTTTTATGCCCAATTATTCCAGTAGAGATGAGCTTCTATGAAATCAAGCACCTGCCAAATTTGATTTTTTTAGATTTCTATTGTTGTTCCTGTAGTAATATATTGAATTCTATCTCCCATTGACTTTTTCATCTCTTCATATTGATCATAGCCCGTACAATGACCTGTATAATAGCCAGCATTATTTCTCTTAAGCCTTTCAGTTACTCTGTTGAGATACTTCATATCTTCTTCATTTTTCTTGTCAAGATCATACAGATGAAATCCACCAACTACAGCTGTTAAGGGTCTGTCCAGGTGCCTGTCGCATTGATTAAGAATGTTTACAATACCTCTATGTGAGCAACCAACAAAAAGTACTCGTTTATCCCCTTCACTAATCAACAGATTTTGTTCGTGATTAAAATCATCATTTTCCCATTTTTCATCCTTTTCCATAAGTAGTCTATCGTTTCCTCTAGGTGTCATCTCGTTTCCTTTGATATATGAAAACAATACCATATCATCAAAATGTGTATCTTGATCAATTAGTTTTATCCTCTTATTATCAATTATGCTAACATCCAAACCTACTTCTTCGACTTCTCCATCCACTAAAGATCCATGTTTGCGGAATGCCTCCTTTTGTATGTAAATGAAGGCTTTTTTATTCATTTCCATGAATGAGACAATTCCTCCTCCGTGATCATAGTGACCATGAGAGAGAATCATCATATCAATATCTTCAATATCTACTCCCATTTTTGCAGCATTCTGAATGAATTTGTCAGTTTCTCCTGCATCAAATAATATCTTTTTGTCTTTGAACTCAATATAAAGACATAAACCATGTTCAGCCTCGTAATTTACTGAACTAGAACGATTCTCAATTAAAGTTTTTATCAACAAATCAAACACTCCTTTTGATATTCAATTTTACCTATAATTAAATGTATTATTCTAATGTGACATGTTAGTACAAAACATCCAGTATGTTCATGTCAACAGAAAAGTTTCTCATCTAAAAGTTGGACTATTCCATTAGACATTATTACAAAACATTTGATAAAAGCATTACAGATTATACCACAATAAACTTGCGATATAATCTGAATGCAAAAGGGGAAGTAATACTATCTATGCTTTGTTTCTGAGTTAGTCTATATATCTGATTATTTTGCAGTCATCTTCTATGACTTTATTTATGTGATAAATATTTTTCTTTATTCATTATCCTCACGAATAAAACCAGTCCATGTATTACTATAAATTGCTTTATATTTAATTGAATGCGTTACAGTTATTCCAACTTTTAAATTTATTATTAAACTAATCTCATAAATTTATTCATCCATAAGTTTTAATGCCCTCGCAAAAAAATCCTTATCACCGAAATTCCCTGACTTAAGAACTAATCTAATATCTGTATCTTGCTCTGGTATCAAAATCGGTACCCCTGGAGAAACTGATCCTCCAATCATAAAAGACCTGTAACCTAATCTCTTGCTGACTGCACCTGAGGTTTCCCCTCCTGCAACAACGATTCTTTTAGCACCTCGCTTTATTGACTCATATGCTATCATTCCCATTGTAGATTCTAGAATTTCTCTTCTGTCTTCTTTGGTATAATGCGTGTCCTCATTGTCCAGATTAGATGAAAAGCTATAGATCAAGATATCGTCTTTATGATTGGACTCAACAAAACTAATAATCTCTTCAAATGTCTGTTCCCCCTTAAGGAGACTATCAGGATATAGTCTGAAAGCTTTATTTCCTGTAGCTAGGAAGCTCTCAATCTGTCCTTGTGTGGTTACTGAACAGCTCCCAGAAATAACTATACCTCCACCTTCTGATATTTCCTTCAATGATTCACTGTCTGATATTTTGTTTGCTTCTTTAAATTTACGGCCAAGTTCATATGCAAGACCAGAACTTCCTGTCAAAATTTTTAAATCACCAAATCTCTTTACAATCAAAGCCTCATGAGATTCTTCAAAATAATCTGGAACCAGATAGAAATGACTTCCTTTACCATTTTCTATAGTACTTCTTATTTTTTCATCTCCATCTTTCATATCTTTGATAGATACAAGATAGGTATTGTATTTACCCTGTTCCTTCATTAACTCAGAAATCCTAGAATCCCACATCGGTGTAACCGGGTGATTCTTCATGTAGCTTTCCTGCAGAGGGACGTCATTCACGAACAATTTGCCGTTTTTTACTTTTCTCCCATTTACAGGTAGTGCCGGCGAAATTATTGTGTATTTTTCCTCAAACTCCTCTAATATACTGTCTATTATTGGTCCGATATTACCTTTTGTAGTTGAATCAAATGTTGAGCAATATTTAAAGAAATATTGCTTAGCTCCTTTGTCCTTAAGCCATCTAAAACCTTGTAACGCCTGATTTACTGCCAAATCCGGATCTATATCTCTTATTTTCAATGCTATTACGATAACATTTGTATCATTAGAAGGTACATAATCCTGATCTGGTAATTCATTGAACATTAAAACTTTTAAGCCTGCCAATGAAAAAAAAGATGCTATGTCTGAGGCACCTGTATAATCATCAGCTACACACCCAAAATATAACCTATTATTATTTCCGTTTTTTTTCATAAGAACCTTCCCATAATTATATATCTACTTTTCTATCATAAAAAATGTTTCAACAATTTTATTCTTAATCATACTTTCTGTAATCTTATCAAACTCTTTGAAATGTTTGGTTTCCATATGTTCTTTAAAAGATTGCTCAGATTTATATACCTCATAGAGATATACGGTATTGTCCATTTTCGAAACATCAAAAACACTACATCCCTCTTCAAATAAGCTCTCCCTGGCATTTTTCATCATAATTGGAATAAACTCATCTATTTTTTCAGGATATACTATGAATTTTACCGTTACAACGAAATTATTCATTCATCCACCACTCTTTCAAATTATATTAAAAACCACCATTTCCCGTGAGCTAAAGTTATCATAAATTTGTTAAAGTATTCTGTCTTAAATAAATAATTTAAATTATTCTAACAAACATTCTTTTAAGAAAAATTTCTGATTATTAACCCGTTTTAAATATAATAATTAGCTGCGTATAACGGATGTTATTGCAGCCAATTATACATAATTCATAAACAAAAAATCATATAGTTTTATTAATCTACCTATTTGTACTCATTAAATAATTTTTCAAAATCCTCAAGGCTATCTTTTATATGATATACATGCTTATCTTCCGGAAACTTATCATTCTTAACATCATCGATATATTCTTTAAAAGCATTTGTTATTACTTCAGCTACGTTAGCGTATTTCTTGACAAATTTTGGAGTAAATGCCTGGAACATCCCCAACATATCGCCGCATATAATAAGTTGCCCATCACAAGGAAGACCTGCACCTATTGAGTATACAGGGATAGAAAGCTTATTGGCTATAAACTCGGTAAGTTCTGGGGGTACAGCCTCCAATAACAATGCCAATGCACCAGCTTCCTCAATTGCCAAAGCATCATTTATCAATTCTCTTGCACTATCCACATATAATCCTTGAGCTTTAAAACCACCAAGCTGTCCTGCACTTTGTGGAGTTAAACCAATATGACCGAAAACTACAATTCCTGCATCTGAAATTGCCTTAATTCTACTAATGACTCTTAACCCACCTTCGAGTTTTATCGCGTCTACATCTGCTTCTTTTAAAAATCTCACGGCATTTGCTACTGCTTGTGCATCTGACTCGTGATATGAACCAAATGGCATATCGCCAATTATAAATGTCTTAGGTGCACCTCTTTTTACAGCTTGACTATGTGATATGCAATCTTCCATCGTAACCTGAACCGTACCTTGGTAACCTAATGTTACCATTCCAAGTGAGTCTCCAACCAATATCATGTCAATGCCTGCCTGTTCAGCAAAAGATGCCATTGGAAAATCATAAGCAGTTACCCATGTAGCTCTTTCTTTGTTTTTTTTCATATTGTGAAAATCAAGTATGCTCTTCTTTTTCATTTATTATTACCTCCTAGTATATCTACTCAATTCTTGATAAGACTGCAAAACCTAGACTCTAATTAAAAAGCATTATTGTAAATTTTCTTTATGTCCTCAACGCTAAGTTGTCTGGCTGCTCTACCCAATAGTCTTTTTTCCATAAAAGCTTCCTCAGCCCATCTATCAACCTTTGATTTATCTGTTATACCCATTTCAGTAAGAGTTGTAGGCAACTCAACCTTCTTCATCAGTCTATCAATTGCGTTCAATCCACAAATAGCAGCTTCTCTTTCTGATAAACCAACTGTGACTTCTCCCATTGCTTCAGCAATTTTAGCAAATTTATCTTGTTTAGCTACTGTAATATAACTAAAACAAGAATTAACTAAACCTGTCAAGCTTGGGCCATGTGGAACATGGAACTCTCCACCAATAGGATATGCCAGTGCATGGACTAAAGATGTTCCAGCGTTATTCAAGACTAATCCTGCTAGTAATGATCCCAATGACATATAATATCTTGCTTCAATGTTATTTCCGTCCGCATATGCAGGACCTAACCACTTTGAAATGATACTAATTGCTTCTAATGATATAGTATCTGTCAACATGCTCGCTCTATTAGAAACAAATGGCTCTGCAGCATGTAAAAATGCATCAAATCCTGTATCAGCAGTAACCTTTTGAGGACATGTTATTGTAGTCATCGGATCAATTATTGCCACTGTTGGCATAATTGCAGAAGATGCAACTGCCTTCTTAACATTATTTTCTTCATCCAAGAATATTGCATGCTTTGTAACCTCAGAGCCTGTTCCAGAAGTTGTAGGTATAAGTATAGATGGCATAGCTTTATTTTCAACTTTCTCTTTACCAAAGTATTCTCTTGTTGTCAAAGGATTAGTCATTAATGCTGCAGCCATTTTTGCCACATCAAGAATACTTCCACCACCCATACCGATGATTAGATCAACGTTTTCTTCTTTAGCAAGTTTTGCAGCTGATTCTGGTAAATCAGTAGTTGGTTCTGGTGTCCTTCTTTCCTCCATCAAAGTAATAACTTCAATTCCTACTTCTCTCAATAATTCTTCAACCTTCTCAACATACCCGTTTTTTCTTACATTGTTTCCTGAAATAAATAAAACTTTTTTTGCATTCAGTTTTTTAGCTTCAACACCTACCTCAAATATTGAATCAATCCCGAAATGAATTTCGGGTGTGTTAAATAAAAATGATTTGAACATTTGTACTCCTCCTCATATGGATTATTAATGTTAATCTGCATCATCGAAAATATCTCCTCTAATGTCTATCAAATGCTTCTTGGTTAAATATTCCGCTTGACTGAAATCCCTGTTAACCAATGCTTCATATATATCTTTATGCTCTTTTTTATACCTTGTTATTCGTCCACTCTTTTTTAGACTTTTATATTTCATATTTCCCCAAAGTCTACTATTTCTTAATCTATTTATGTTTTCAGCAAAGTTTAGTAGGACATCATTATATGAGGCCCTGGCAATTATAGAATGAAACTCTTCATCCAATTTTTCAAATTCTTCAATTTGATCTTCAGACAATAATTCAGTAGCATTTATAATTTCCAAAAGGTTGTCTAAATCTTCTTGTGTTGCTCTTTGAGATGCCAATTTTGACAATTGTGGTTCTAAAATTATTCTAGCCTCAAATATTTCTGTTGGACTAATTGCATCTTTCTCTGTAAGCTCAATCAATACACCTGAATTATCATCCTTACATTCTGATACAAATGTTCCAAGTCCAGGCTTGACCTCAACAAGCCCCATTATCTCCAAAGCACTCATTGCTTCCCTAACCGTAGCTCTAGAGAGTCCAAATTCTGTCGACAATTCTCTTTCGGAAGGTAATTTATCCCCACAAATAAGTTGTTCTTCTTCTATCAAAGATTTTATCTGTTCAACAACCATCATATATAATTTTTGTTTTTTTTGAATTTCTTTAAACATTTTGCACCTCTTGACCATTTTCAAAGTCTAGCTCCTGTAATGCTATCAGATATACACTATATGAAGCGACCTATTTTAGAAGCATAATCCTTCAACTTAATTAATCTGATCCAACTCTTGTTGAACCCCAACTCTCATAACATTTGACTATTGCGCAAAGATCTTCTTCCCCTACTCCCATAGAAACTCCTATGTTGAGTATTTCTTTAGACAAAGCCAGAATAGGTGTAACAACATGCATATCTTTTGCTAAATCTAAAGCTAAATTGACATCTTTCAGCATCAAAGAGGTTTTGAAATTTGGAGAAAAATCTCTGCTTACAATTTTAGGTGTCTTAGCTTCTGCCATGGCACTCTTTGAACCTCCACCACTAACAACTTCTACAAAAGTCTCGGGATCAATTCCACACTTTGCAACCATGACTATTGCCTCTGCCAATGACATCATGTTGATTGCAAGCATAGTATTATTAGCAAGTTTTGTATACGATCCAGCTCCTATGTCCCCCATGTGAAAATGTTTTTTCCCCATTGATTCAAATAATGGGATGCATTTTTCGTATACCTCATAACTACCTCCACACATAAATGTTAATGTGCCAGCATTAGCCTGGACTCCACTTCCAGTTACTGGAACGTCCAGGAAAATTATTTCTACCTCTTTGAGCTTATTATGAAGCTTTATATTTGATTCTGGCGAAACAGTGCTACAATTAACAACAATCAATCCCTTAGCAGCACCTTCAACTATACCATTTTCTCCAAATATTACCTCATCTACAACGTCACTGTTAGCCAACATTGTAAATACAACTTCACTTTCACTTGCTACCTGTGCAGGAGAAGTTGCAACATTTGCGCCCTTTTCTTGTAACTTAATTGATTTTTCAACACTTCTATTATATACAGTAAGATCATACCCAGCTTCTAACAGATGAGAAGCCATTGGGAATCCCATTATACCTAGACCAATAAATCCAATCTTTTTCATATTCTAATCTCCTCTCTAAAAATTTTATAAATTGCAAATCATATCTTTGCTTTACACAGCTGATAACTCTTTTTTCTTTTTTTTCTGGTATAAAAACATCCCAATAATTACACCGAATCCGAATATGTCAGTTTGGTAACCCGGGAAGAACAGCGATATGCCCGCTGCAAATATCAATATTCTTTGGAATAAGTTCAGATGATTTTGAAAATAACCTTGTATACCAGCTGCCATAGCCGGAATTGCTATTAACATTGAAACTACAAGATATGTAGTATCCAGAGCTGTTGTCAGCATCAATATGCCAGGGAAATAATGAAAAGTAAATGGCAATATAAACAACAAGAAAGAATATTTCACACCAGTAATACCTGTTTTCATAGGATCAGCTTCCGCTATTGATGCCGCAGCAAAAGCAGACACACATACCGGGGGTGTAACATTCGATATTGCAGAAAACCAAAATGCAATTATATGTGCAACGACTTTATCAACACCTAAACTCATCAGTCCGGGGACAACAATCATTGCTATAATAATATAGGTTGCAGTTTGTGTTGCTCCCATGCCAACAAAAACACCAACCACGGCTGTTAAGGCAATCGCTAAAAACAAGTAACCAAATGATAATGAAATTATCAGAGCTCCAAATTTTGCTCCCAAGCCTGCTAGTACAATTCCACCCATTACAATTCCCAACATACCTATTGATGAACCCACAGATAAGTTGTTCCTGCCTCCTAATTCAAGTCCATCCAGAATAGCTTTGAAACCCATTTTGTAATCCTTTGTAAACCAGCTTAGAACAATTACCGAAATAACTGCATAGAAAGCTGCAAGATTAGGTGAAAACCCTTGGAATAACATAACAAATATTAAAATTAGGGGAACTACGAAAAACCAACCTTCTTTAAATGTCTCTTTAAAGTCAGGAATTTCTTCATCTGGCAAGTTCCCTATATTCATCTTTTTAGCTCGGTAATGAACTGCTGTCCCTACCCAGTAGAAATATAGCAATGCAGGAATTACATTCATAGTAATTATTGTTACATATGGTGTTTCAGTCAAAGTAGCTAACAAAAATGCTCCTGCACCCATTACTGGAGGTAAAAATTGACCCCCTGTAGATGCTGCAGCTTCTATTGCACCGGCTTCTTCCGCTTTAAATCCAACTCTTTTCATCATTGGTATTGTAAATGCACCAGTTGATACAACATTTGCTACTGAACTACCACTAATGGATCCAAATATTCCACTGGCTATAACTGCAACTTTTGCAGGGCCACCTGCCCATCCTTTTGTCAATGATAGTGCAAGTCTTATGAAAAAATTCCCTGCACCTGATTTTTCAAAAAAAGCTCCCAGTATAATAAATGGCAATACGTAAGTGGCGAATGTATTTGTTATTATTCCAAATACACCTTCCATTGAGCTGTACATGAATTCAACAATTCTTCCAGGACTAAATCCAGGATGTGCTAATATTCCAGGCATTCTGGGACCAAAATATAGCTGCAATAAAAATATACCAGCCACTACAAGTAATGTATTTCCCAATACTCTTCTAGCAATCTCAAACAATAAAATTATTCCTATTACACCAAACCAGAAGTCATATTGATTCGGCATAGTAACTCTACTAACATAATTTGTATATTCCAGCATCCAATATCCAAAAGAAGCTATTGCCAATAATATTAATATTATGTCATACCAAGGTATTCTTTTTTGCGTACCTTTACCTCTAACTATTGGATAAATCATAAAACTTAGAGTTACATTGAACAGTATGTAAAAACCCCTGCTTGTTACTGTATCAAGAATACCAAGTCCAGCAGATAGAAGAAATATTGAAGAAAAAGCTATAGCGCCATATCTAAATATGAACTTCCCTACACCTTCAAGTTTTCTAGTCTTCATAGTTATTTTGTCCCCCTAGTTGAATAGCGATAAATACTTCCTTAATGTTATATAATAACAGTCAAATATACTCGCGGGTAACTAATTGCTAACAGATGTTACCCGCGAATTTCACTCCTCAGTTCTTAAAAATTAATTGGCTTCATCAAAGAATTTCTTTGCTCCTGGATGTATCTCTGGACCAAGTGCTTCAAATTTTTCGCTATCTTCTTGTAGTTCTTCCCACAACACATATCCTTCAGCTAATTCTGCCATGGTATCAGGTTGGAATGATTCTTTTACCATATCATAAACTACTTCATCTGGAACGTCTTTGTGAACTATCCAATATACACTAAAGAATGGCATCTGAACGTCCTCTGTCATGCCCTTATAAACTTCTTTAGATAGATTGTTTCTGTAATAGAATTCGCTAGCTGCCTCTAATGTATCCATTTCCTCATCAGTAAATGGAATTATCACTATATCTTCTGTTTCTGCTAATTCTGTGATTGCCCCTGAAGGTGCTCCACTTTGACCAAAAGCATCAATTCTACCTTCTTTTATTGCATAAGCAGCATCAGCAAAAGCTAAATATTCTCTTTCTACATCAATACCTAGTGCATTTAGTATTAAATCTGAGTTGTATTGAGCACCTGATCCTGGAGGCCCAACTGATACTTTCTTACCTGCAAGATCTGAAGCGGATTCAATTCCTGAACCCTGTAGTGTCACAAAGTAGTGTGGACTTGCATATGCTTTTGCTACACCTCTAACATTCTCGCCGATATCTGGTTGATCCTTGAAAGTATCTATCCCATTCCATATTTCATAAACTAATGAACCATAAGTGAGACCCATGTGAAGTTCGCCTTTGGCGACTCCTATCGCGTTTGCAACAGAAGCTCCTGTTGAAACATTTGTTACGTTTACATAAGGAAGTTTCTCAGATAGTAAATTAGCCATAACGCCTATCATGTAATAGTAAACTCCGCCTGGAGCACTTCCACCGAATGCCACCTGGAAGATTTCCCTATCTGCTTCAGCTGGTTCCTCTGGTTCTTCTGGTTCTTCTGTTTCTGGCGCCTCTGTTACCGGCTCCTCTGGCTCTTCAGCTGGTGCTTGTTGTGTACAGCCTGATATCACTCCCAAAGTCATTACTAACACTAACATAAGGGCGATAATCCTTACTTTCTTGATTAACATTTTACGACCTCCCTTTTTTTGACAGTCTCATATGTACTATTTATAGAACTAGTACAACACTTCTACTGCATTATTCTCCCTAATTATCTAATAAGCTTTCACCTCCCGTATAGACTTAACCACCACACATTGCAGGAAATATCTCTATTTTATCACCTTCTTCTAATATGTAATGTGGTTGTTTAATCACTCCATCTATTATGGAAAAATAGTCTCCCGGATTCCTATATATATCCAAATCTATCAATAAGTCATTTACTGTAGTTCCCTCTACAACTTGAATATTGTATTCTTTTGGATTAACATCATTCATTTTTACTACTTTTACTGAAATCAAATTTTTCACCTTGCTTTTTCGCATTAAAAATCAAATAATTTATCCATTTCATTTTTATCCACATCAAACACTGTTCCTGAATCAGGATTTTCTTCCTTATAGAAAAATTCTGGAAGCATATCATCAGCTGAGCTGAATCCTGCATCAGTGTTAAACTTTCTTTCCCTTTTTAAAGTATCTTTGGATATTTTCATCAACTCATCCAAAGATAGTTTTACTCCAGACATGGACAAATATAGTTCACCTAAAAGATTTAAATCTCCACCAATTCCTCCACCTAAAAAGAAGCATGTTCCAAGACAATCATGTAAAGTATTAGTTATTTGCGCTCCCTTTGAAGCTTCAACTTGACCTTCTGGTTTTCTGTGGTCAACATTTGCTCTAATGGTTTGACCGGCAGTATGGTCAGCACCCTGTGTAGATGTTGCATATGTGACCCCTAGTCCTTTTATCGCCCTAGGATCATAAGCTGCCATAGTTTGATCTTTTACAGTCGGAACTCTGGTGATACCCAAAACCTTACCTGTTGACGATGCACCAGAAGCTATGATTTTACCTAAGTAAGTATCTTTTCTAATTTCTTCAAGAATATTTAGTGCTCCTGCTTCATCACCAAAGTTAATGACTCCCGCTTCCATAGCAACCCCAATTGCTCCGCCCATTTCTATTGTGTCAAGTCCCAAATCATTGCACATATAGTTCAATTTTGCTATAGTATCAATATTTCCAATTGCCAAGTTTGGTCCCAACAATCCTATTGTTTCATATTCAATCGGTGAAACAATAGTCTTACCATCTTTATCTGGAAATACATTCGAGCATCTTATTAAACACCCTGGCATGCACCCATGGCTTGTGTTGCCTTCACCACCTCTTTCTACGATCAGGTCATGAATTTTTTGGCCGTTAATATTTTCAGAACCTTCAAAGCTTCCTTTGCTAAAATTCATAGTTGGCAAAGCACCTATACTATTGGTTAGTTTTACTAGATTTGATGTACCATACATCGTGTAAGAATTTTTAATAGCATCATTGCCCAGTATCATATCTGTAATCGTTTTCTTGGAATCTTTAAATTTAACTTCATCGTGTATTGGTACCTCATCGGTATTCCCATCATCTATTATTATTGCTTTTATATTTTTAGACCCCATGACAGCACCCAATCCACCTCTCCCTGAGTATCTTGAAGGAGAACCGTCGTTATCGTTGTTAGCAATCCCAGCTGATCTATATTGTCTCTCTCCTGCTGGTCCAATCAAAACCAATCCAATTTTTTTATTGTATTTTTCTTTCAATTTTTCTGCTGAACCATATACTCCCATACCCCATATTTCTTTAGCGGAAATTATTTCAATTTTGTCTTTTGATATGTAAAGTATTTTAGGCTTGTCTGATTTGCCTTCTATTATAATTGTCTTTATTCCTAATCTTGCTAGCTTGAATGCTGTTGTTCCACCTGCATTACTCTCTTTAATTGTTCCTGTCAAAGGACTTTTTGACCCAATTGAAATTCTATTAACACAAGAAACAGTTGTCCCCGCTAAAATTCCAGGGGCAATAATTAATTTATTGTCTTCTCCTAATGGGTTGCAGGTAGGATTCACTTCATCAACCATAATTTTACTGATTAATGCTCGACCACCTAAGTTTTGCCAATCTTTCGGCGGATTTTCTTGCTTGATATTATTTTTTGATAAATTAATTCTTAGTACTTCCATACACAATCCTCCTTAAGTTGAAAATTGTTAACCTGATGGCCTTGTGACCAGACCACTAGTTGGCTTACCATCTATAACATAAAGTTACCATTTTAATATCTCGCTGTCAATAACAAATTAACGATTTACAAATATAAACTATTTAAAATAATGTAAAAGTAACGAAAATATTGATATAATACATATAGAACAGTCAATGCAATACATATTGGTGAGGAGTGAGACTATGAAATATAGAAGCGTATTTGATATTATCGGCCCTGTAATGGTGGGACCCTCAAGCTCCCATACTGCAGGACCTGTAAGGATTGGTCAGATTGCAAGAAGGCTCTTTGATTCCCAGCCTGAAAAGATTCTTGTCAGGCTTTACGGATCCTTTGCTGAGACCTACAAAGGCCATGCATCAGATGTTGCTGTAATCGGAGGGATTCTTAACTACGAAACCGATGACCCCAGGATTCCTGATTCACTAAAACATGCCAGGGACATGGGAATTGATGTTACCTTCGTCAAGGAGGAAGCTATTCCGGAGCATCCAAACACCTTGAAAATAACAATGACCAAAGGTGATGAAAAGCTTGATCTATCGGCTATATCGATTGGAGGCGGGGTGGTGAGGATTACTGAGCTAAATGGATTCCCGTTGAAGCTGTCAGGAGAAAGTCCTGCGATCCTTGTTTTCCACAGGGATGTCTATGGCTGCATTGCGGCTGCTGCCACCATACTTGCGGAGCATCGGGTAAATGTAGCCAGCATGGATGTTTCTAGGATTGCAAAGGGAGATATAGCCCTTATGACAATCGAGACTGACCAGCCTGTTACTCAGGAACTTATTGATTTGATATCTGAAAGAGAAAATATAATAAGAATTATTGCCCTTAACGGATAGAGAGGTGTATAAGATGTTCAGTAATGTTAAAGAACTGGTCCAGCTTGCCGAGGACCGAAATGAAAAGCTATATGAAATTATGATTCAGCAGGAAATACAAATAACGGAAAAGAACCGAGAAGAGGTCCTTTCCCGTATGGATAAGCAATACCAGGTAATGAAGCAGTCTGCAAAAAAAGGGCTGGAGGGCGTCACTTCCTACTCCGGTATGACAGGTGGAGATGCAAAGAAAATGGACGAGTATATAAAAAAGGGCGAATTCCTTACGGATACCGTCCTTCTTAGGGCTATGTCATATGCCATCTCTGTCAATGAGGTAAATGCATCAATGGGCCTTATATGTGCAAGCCCCACCGCTGGTTCTGCAGGCGTTCTCCCCGCAGTTATCCTGGCGGTAAAGGAAAAACTGGGCATGGATGATGAACTGGCAATGAAGCACCTTTTCACAGCAGGGGCGTTTGGCTTTGTTATTGCAAACAACGCCTTTATTTCAGGGGCTGCCGGAGGATGTCAGGCTGAAATCGGCTCAGCCAGTGCAATGGCCGCAGCTGCTGCCGTTGAAATGTCTGGAGGTACTCCATCACAGGCGGCACACGCCATGGCGATGGCCTTAAAAAATATGCTTGGCCTTACCTGTGACCCATTGGCGGGTCTTGTCGAGGTTCCCTGTATAAAAAGAAATGCTGCCGGTGCATCAAATGCTATTATAGCGGCAGAAATGGCCCTTGCAGGCATCCAGTCAAAGGTCCCCTGGGATGAGGTAATAAGTGCTATGTACAATATTGGTCTGGCAATGCCTGTTAGCTTAAGGGAAACCTCACTGGCAGGTCTTGCAGCAACAGAGACCGGAAAAATGTGGAAAGAAAAACTCCTGTAGCTTCAGGAGTTTTTTTGTTAGTCCAATATTCCCATTTCCTTGTAATATCTCTCTGAGCCCTCGTGTAGAGGAAGCCCCGCGAGGTTCTCTACTCCATCTTGAAGCTGAAGTCCCCTTATTGCATTGTGGGTGCTTGCAAGGGATTCAACATTTTCCCAGAATACCTTTGTCATCTGATATGCGGTCTCCTCAGGCAGGCTTTCATCCACAAATATTGTTATTACAATGCTTGTAGTCATAACATCCTCATCCTGACCCTCATATGTCCCGGCTGGGATTATATCCCTGTTGTACCAGGGGTACTCCTCTGTAAGCTGCTCTATTACATCCTCATCGATTGATATAAGCTTTCCACCTGCTGTTGAAATTATTTCTGACACAGCTGATGTGGGGATTCCAGCCTGAATCCAGGCTCCATCTAGCTGCTTGTTCCTTATAAGGTCAATTGATTCTGTAAAGCCTACAAACTGAGGATTAAAGTCATCCGGATACTTGACTCCTGCTGCTGTAAGGTGAATATTTGATTCCACCTCAGGCGTACTGCCAGGTGCTCCGGGAGCAAATACCTTGCCCTTTATATCTCTGAGGGTCTCAATCCCCGAATCCTCTGAAACAACTACCTGGTTGTAGTTTGAGTACAATGCAGTCAATATCCTTATTCCATCGTATTGGTTGCCTTCAAAGACTCCCGTTCCGTTCTTCTGCTCTGTGATTATGTTTGTTACAGCCACGCCGATCTGCGCCTCTCTCTGTGCAACAAGACCCAGGTTCTGGACACCTCCGTTTGATGCCTCAACGGAAACATTAAGTCCATCGATGTTTTCATTCCAAAGGTTTGCTATTGCTGCGCCTATTGGATAAATTGCCCCTGTAGTGGATGCTGTGGGAAATTTAAGATATGTTGTCTCGCTCTCTCCCTCCATGCTGCAGCCGACCATAATGCTTAATGTCAGGGCAACCGAAACAACTAGTGCTAAAACTCTCTTCATATGAATCTCCTCTCTAAACTATATATATTAGGTATGTATGGCCATTTCCTTGTCACCTTTGTTTCTGTATAGCTGATACACCGTCAAGAGTACTGCAATTCCAACTCCTGCAGCATCTGTTCCTCCTGCCGGGTGAATTAATAGCAGACCAATAAGTACTGATGCTATCCTTTCAATTATTCCGCTTCTTCTAATATACCACCCTTGAGTTCCCGATGCCAGAAAGTATATTCCAAGAGCTGCACCGGATATTGCTATAACCGTCTGGATTATTCCCGTGCCCTCAGGGGCTGCCCCAAGAAGGAGTATTGGATTTACCAGAAAGAAGAACGGCAGCAGAAATCCTGATAGCCCCACCAGCACTGCCTGTATTCCAGTCTTCTTGAAATCTGAATCCGCTATTCCCGAAGCGACATAAACAGACATTGCCACAGGTGGTGTGATATTTGACAGCGAGGCATAGATCAGACAGAACAGATGTGCAGCCAGGGGAATCGCGCCAACCTGGACCATTACAGGTACTGCAACTGCCGTTACTATAACATATGCTGCTATTCCAGGCACTCCCATTCCAAGGATAATGCTCATAATTGCCACCATGACTCCAGCCTTGATTAGCTCTCCAGGACCTACCACCTTTAGCATCAGATATCCAAATTTAAGGCCCAGTCCTGTAAGCGAAACCGTACCTACGATAATTCCTATTATAACACAGCTTACTCCTACGCTGATAACACCTCTTACCCCATCCTCACATGCCTTTATTATCGCTCTTGGGCCCATCCTTGTATGCCTTCTTATCCAGCTTGATGCAATTACCACAAATATGGATACCACGCAGGCATAAAGAGGGGTGTAACCAAGAACCATCAAGCCCAGAAGTGAAACCAGTGGCGCCATAAGATGCCCTTGATTTTTAAGCACCTCCCAGGCATCCGGGATATTTCCCCTATCAAGCCCCTTCAAGCCCATCCTCTTTGCCTCAAAATGCACAGCCATAAGGAGTCCGAAATAATACAGGACTGCAGGCACTGCTGCTGCAAGGGCAACCACTGCGTATGATTCACCTATATATTCTGCCATAAGAAAGGCTACAGCTCCCATCACGGGAGGAAGAAACTGTCCTCCAGTGGATGCAGCTGCCTCAACTCCCGCTGCAAATTCCTTCTTGTATCCGGCATCCTTCATCATGGGTATAGTTACTATTCCAGTGGTTGCAACATTTGCTACCGCCGAACCATTGATCATTCCAAGGAATCCGGATACAACAACGGACACCTTGGCAGGACCTCCAGCAGTCCTTCCCACAAGGGACAATGACAGGTTGTTTACAAGTCTGCTAAAGCCGCTTGAATTCAGAAATGCTCCAAAGAGGATAAATACGAATATATATGTTGCAGCTACTCCTATTCCACTTCCGAATATTCCCTGACTTCCCCAGAACATGTGCCCTGTTATCCTTGAAAGAGAAAATCCTCCATGTCCAAGGGTTCCAGGAATCATTCTTCCCAGGAAATTATATAGAATAAAGACTAGGGAAAGCCACACAAGACCTCCCGCCGCTCTCCATGCCGCAAGAAATACAAGTATAATTGCGACAAGGCCAACAATGTTTTCAAAATCCGTAACAAATCCTCCTGTCATGGCTATCCTGTTGTAATTTATTACAAAGTATGAAAACACCAGAATATTAATGCCAATGAGCATAAAATCAAGCAATGCAGGTCTGCTTCTGTTCCTGTTTTCATTCTTGTTTACCGGATAAAGCAGGAATGCAAACAAGAGCAATACTGATGCATGTATTGCCCTGAAGCTAATCGCCTCCATGGTTCCCAATGTTGTGAAGTAGAGCTGAAAAATGACCCAAAGAACTGACATGAAGGTAATGATCCTAGCCCATGTTCCCCTATAGGTTCTGGTCCTGCTCTGTTTGTCAACATCCTCCACAATGTGATGGGCTTCGCTTTCTCGCTGCAGAAGCTCCTCATGGCTCATATTTGAAATTGATTCAAGGTAATCATTGTCCTTGTCCATCTTTCACACCTGCTCTATTATATTCAACCTTAATTCTAATTCACTATGGTTTATAAATCAAATGAAAGTTTCCACTCTTCCCTTAAACAGAAAAGACTACTGTGCAATCCTCCACAGTAGTCTTTTCTGTTTACATGTCTGATTTCAGGACTCCTCCCTTAGCAAAGTTCTCGTCTTCCATTTCTCTGATAATGATCCTTACAGCATCCCTCTTGCAATCCACTGTTTCAACCAGTGCGTCTGTTACCTTCTCTGCCATGGCCCTCTTTTGCTCTACAGTCCTACCCTTAAGCATTTCAACCTGGATAATTGGCATAACCATTCCTCCTTTAGATTATATATTTATCTTATTACGGGCACTGGATTACTCCCTGCGCCCAAAGACATCCTCCACATGCGGGGAATGTATTTGACAGACAGTCCTTGTCATTGCTGTCCACGTCCTCACAGCCTCCGCAAAGTACGCATGGTGAAAATTCGAAGTCGTAGACCTTCTGTCTAAATTCCCTGTATTCCTCCTGTTCCCATATTTCCTTTAAGGATTTATCCTTGATATTCCCAAAGGTATGCTCCTTCATTAGCCTCTTGTTGCCGTTAAGGAATGTGGTGTAGGAGTGTAGAAGTCCCATGCACGGAGCCACCTCTCCATCCCATCTGACAAATACCATCCCCTCATTTACAAACCGGCAATAGTCATTGTACTCCCTGAAGTCCTCCCCAAGGGTTTTTGTCTTCATCATTGATGCATGTATATCGTAAAGACCTTCCTTTGTGTAGTTGTTGTAGTCTATTCTCGGAAGGCTGATTTCAGGAATCATTACCTCTTTTGTGCCCTTTCTTATCACATCCTGAGTTCTATATGCAAGTGGCTTAAATAGAGTCTTTTTACAGAGCATCTTGTCTTCCATCTCCTGGTCGTAGGGGATGACGTTGCTTACTGAAATCTTCTCTGCCCACATCTTGGTTGCAAAGCTCTTGAGTCTTGAAAGGTCCTCTGCATTATCCTTTGTTACAACAAAGGCTATTCCAAGGGTAAGCTTCTTGTTTTTTCCCCTGTTGAGCCTCTTAAGAGTCATAAGATTGTCAAACACCTGTGCAAAGTCTGCACCTTCCCTGATTTCGTTGAATTTATCTATTTCCATGCTGTCAACTGAAACCCACAGATTCTTCAATCCGGATTCCATAAGCTTCATAATATTCTTCTCCGTTAGTTTAGTCCCGTTTGTCGTCATTTCAGTCCTTATTCCAAGGTCTGAGATGCTCTTAATCATATAGTAGATGTCAGGATGGTGTGTGGGCTCTCCAAAGCCTCCAAACATAACTGAATCCAGAGTCTCTATTTCCTCGATGTCCAATAGGAGCTTGTCAAATTCATCTCTTTTCATGGAGCCCATCTCTTCAGTCCAGGTCTTTCGTATACAGGTAACGCAGTTTAGATTGCAGGCTGCAGTGGGCTCAATATAGAGTCTCTGCACAGAGTGTATTGAAGGAGCCAGTATCAGCTTTCCGTTCTCCTCATAGAAAATGTATTCCCCATGCCTTCCCTGATGTTCATTATCCATTGCACTTTTAGGTATATTAAGGGACCCATCTTCGTTCTTTTCAATATATAGATGGTTCTTCATTTTTTCATCCTTCCTAAATCGCCTATGTATTAAAGAGGTATTACGGTCTGTACCAAAAGTATCGTCAAAGTCAATGTAACTGAGCTCAAAACAGTAGATGTCAATACAGCCTGGGACGCAAATTCGGGGCTGTTGTCCAACTCCATGGATATAATTGCAACATTGACAGCAGTAGGTGCTGCCATGGCTATAACGAGTACCTGCGCTGTTATTCCCTGGATTCCCAGTAGTGTAACAACTCCAAAACCAATCATAGGGGCAACAAGCAGTCTGATTATATTTGATAAATACAATCTCGTATTTCCTAGGCTGAAGCTGGTCTCTCTTAACTGAGCTCCCAATGTGATTAAGGCTATCCCCATATAAGTTGTAGTCATAAGATTAAGAGATTGCCACAAAGGATTCCAAATCGAAACATCAAGCCTTTTTAATATTATACCTGCAATCATTGCATAAATAAAGGGCATGCGAAAAACATATCCAAGGGCATGCTTTGCATTGCCGCTACTGTTTCCCGCAGTGAACATTCCTATAGTAAAGAATGCCACATTGTGAACTATCATAATAATAGCCTGGATTGATACTGCAATGGGATTTGAATAAAGTAGCTGCATCAGTGGGAGACTTAAATTTCCAGCATTGAAAAATGTAGTTGAATTGATAAAGACACTTGTATCATCAGATGAATAGCCTCTTAATTTGGCAATTACAAAAGAGATTACATAAATTGAAGACATAACAAAAGCTGTGGTTAAGACTACTGAACTGACAATTTCTCCGTTTAGATCACTTTCATATACCTTGACGAAAAGTATTGCCGGAATAAGTAGATACAACTGAATCTTTACAAGGCTTTTTAGATCTATAGGAAATATTGATTTCATAACATAACCTGCAAATACGGTTATAAAAAGTGGAAATATTATATTAAAAAATGTGTAAAAAAAATAATCCATAAACTCTCTCCAATATATAGTCCAGGCGCAGCCTAGCTGCGCCCAATTTCTTATTTCGGCATTACTATCTTGTCCTTTGTGATATCAGAAATACCCTTGCATCCTGTCATAAGCATTGTGTCCTTCAATTCTGCAGTTAGCTTTTCGGCATGCAGCTGAACTCCCTCTGCTCCGCCGCCAATGGCCATAATTGTGAATGTCCTTCCGATAAGGACTGCATCTGCTCCTAGGGCAATTGCCTTGAAGACATCTGCTCCTGTTCGTATTCCTCCGTCCACGAATATCTTGATTCTGTCGCCCACAGCTTCCCTGATTTCAGGAAGAACCTCCGTGGTTGCAGGTGTATTGTCAAGAACCCTTCCCCCGTGATTTGAAACCACAATTCCATAGGCTCCTGAGTCCGCTGCTTTTATTGCACCTTCCGCAGACATGATGCCTTTTATGATAAATGGCAGTTTTGTAGACTGGACTATCTCCCTTAGATCGCCCACAGTCTTTGTAAAAACAGGTTTCCCTGATTTTGCAAGATGTACAAGGCCTGCGGAGTCTATATCCATTGCAAATGCCATTACATTTAATTCCTCAACTATCTTTATCTTCTCAAATACCTTTTCCACTGCCCATGGCTTCAGTGTTGGTATTCCCCAGCCCTCAACCTCTCCAAGGGGTACAAGGGGCTCATTGAAATATGTATCGTTTGCTCCATCTCCTGTAAATGCTGCTATTCCAGCATTCTTAGCTCCTATAAGGGTCCTTCTGTGATACTCACCCTCAGCAATCTTCCCACCGTAGTTTATGTCCATTCCACCAATAGGTGCCACAAAGATTGGTGCCGAGAACTCCTTGCCGAAAAGACTGATTGATGTATCCTGTCCTTCTTCCTTGTATATCATGTCCATTACAACCTTCACCTTATGCAGGTAATCATAGTTTCTGATAAAGCTGTTTCCAGTCCCCTTAGCCCCAACTCCCGGAACCCAGCCTCTGCATGCTACTCCGTTGCACTCCTTGCACACAAGGCAAAGGGGTGAAAGTATCGCCTTCGCGTTTTTCCTGATTTCATTGTAGTCCATAGTCTACCTCCTTTTTAATAATCTTAATAATTATTATATCACGAAATTATATTGATAGAATTATCATACCATGTTTTCACATCTAAGATAATGCTCAAAACTCACTGTTATCTTTTTTTATTGAGAGATAGCAGTGAGTTTTTATTAAATATATTAAGGGGACTGTTTATAATTGATCTACCTCGTAACCTTCAACCTTTTCATTCGATGAATAATCAGCTGATGGGAATATTCCCTCAACATCTTAAGGACTGGATGCTACTCCAATGTTAAGACCACACATTTGTCGGCTCTTCCTCTATGCCAGTCTATTTGAATTCATCAAATAGCTTCTGGAAGTCTTCTGCACTATCCTTTATGTGATACACGTGCTTGTCCTCAGGAAAGTTTCCTCTATCCACATCCTCAATGAATTCCTTGAATGCACTGACAACAATTTCTGCAAGATTTGTATATTTTTTAGCAAATTTGGGCGTGAAATTTTGGAACATACCCAGCAAGTCACCACATACAAGAACTTGTCCGTCGCATGGTGCTCCAGCACCGATTCCATATACCGGAATAGTCAAAGTGTTCGATATGAATTCAGTCAACTCAGGTGGGATTCCTTCCAATAATACTGCAAGAGCGCCTGCTTCCTGTACTGACAAAGCATCCTTTATAATTTCTCTGGCACTGTCCACATGTAATCCTTGAGCCTTAAATCCTCCCATTTGTCCTGAACTCTGAGGTGTCAATCCAATATGCCCAAAAACAACAATTCCTGCATCAGAAATCGCTTTTATCTTGCTTGCAACTCTGACTCCACCTTCCAACTTTATGGCATCACAATTTGCTTCCTTCAGGAATCTGACTGCATTTTTTACCGCTTCATCCTCATTAACCTGGTAGGATCCAAAAGGCATATCCCCAATAACAAATGTATTCGGAGCTCCTCTTCTTACTATTTGAGAGTGGTAGATACACTGATCCATGGTTACTGGCACAGTGCCATCAAGGCCTTGAACTATCATACCCAATGAATCCCCTACTAGAATCATGTCCATTCCAGCTTGTTCTGCAAATGATGCCATGGGAAAGTCGTATGCAGTTACCCATTTTACTTTCTCACCATTTTTTTTCATCTTGTGTAGATCTAAAATACTCTTTTTCTTTGCCATTTTATCCCTCCTCAAATTTTCCCTGCTTTCATTACATTTCATAGTCTTTCTGCTTAAAGTTTTATTACGCTCTATATCTATCACATTGATATATGTATATTCTTATGAAACTAATAATATCACTGCACATTCCCCATGGTCAACAGTGCTATTCCATTTTTTTCTAATTATACGGACTTAATCTAAAGTTCTGAAGATATTTACAAATTGCAGAGTCTTGACTAAAGATGAACTTAAATTTTATTTGATCACCGAGGTCGTCCCTTTTTTATCTGTCTCATCCTAATATATTCTGTAATGAAACTGTAACCTGAAAGATGAGCATTCCCATCTAAATAGGGTATAATTGAATAGGTGATTTGAATGAAAAACAAGGACATTTTACTGAT
>JBNJCX010000019.1:0-33856 GCA_051744365.1 Bacillota bacterium | reverse complement strand
ATCAATGTATATATTGAATCCAGCATATTTTGTCTCCTTTTCGAGTATTGGTATGTGTTAATTCTAAAGGAATGGAGATGAAATTGCAAGGAAATGAAAGAGAAGACGGCAGTTGTTCTAAAGAACCGCCGTCATTTCTATCTGTACTTTTACCCCTGCCTTTAATCTGCCGATTGTGGTATGCCTTGCAGGGCGATTGTCCTCATCCGGGAACATCTTCAACCAATGGGGATTTATATATTTCATATATTCCGGATATCTTACATAGACCTTGACACTGGCTATATCATCAATTGAGCCGCCAGCTGCTTCCATGATTTTCTCCATAATTTTTCTTTAAGTTGGTTCTCATCTTCAAAATACTGAACGCCTTCCTCTTCAAGAACAGCTACACCGTCGTCATCTGACATTACAATATCTCCAGGAGTAATGGATAATCCATCACATACGATGTGGTGCTGACTCTTACACTATTAAATGGTTATTTATGTAATACTCCTGGAATGATACGATAAATACAGTTACATAAGCAAATTTTCAAATTTCAACATTAAAAAAGACCCCTTGCGGAGTAATTTTCCTTTACTTGATAGTCAAATTAACTACGTTTGTAGATTTGAAAGTTTTGAAGCAGGAAATATGATATAATAAATATATAATTAACAGTACGATTCAGGAGATGAATAATATGAGTATTATAGATAGTTGCAGGGACATATTGATAAAATATAATGACATATTATTTGCATATTTATTTGGATCCTTTGTCAAAGGAAAAGTCAGAGAGGACAGTGATATAGATATTGCTATCTATCAGGTTGAAAAGCTAGATACAGACACTTATCTAGCAATTAAATCGGAGTTGTCAGAAGCTTGTAAAAGAGAAATTGATTTAATTATTCTTAATGATGCAACTCCTTTACTTAAATATGAGATTTATAGGAATAATATATTGCTTTTTTCCCGTGATAAGTCTGTAGAAAGCAACTTCAAGGTCAAAACTTTGTTTGAATACAACGATTTCAAAAAATACTTGGATTTATCATATACAAATACAATTGACAGACTAAGAAAAGAGGTGGAATCAGATGGTTAATAAAGAAGTAATAAAGAACAGGCTCAGTCAATTATCAGTTTCATTGGATAAAATTGAGAGATTTAAGAATGTTTCATTTGAAGAGTTTCTTGATGATGATATAGTTCAGGATGTAGTGGAGTATAATCTTTTCATCTCTATTAATATGATGATTGACATAGCCACCCATGCTGTAGTGGATAATAACCTTGGGAATCCAGATACATTGGGAGAATCATTTAATATATTGAACGAGAAAGACTATTTGAGCGATGAAGAAGCTAAGACCTATAAAAATATGATTGGACTAAGGAATATATTAGCTCATAAATATTTAAAAATCGATAAAAAAATCATATATGACATACTGCAAAATCATTTAAAGGATATTAAGAAATTCATAGTGTTTATAAACGATAAATTCATCTAGCAGAAGAATTACAGCTTGTATAAAGAACAACTTGCTCCCCTTGTAGTAGACGGATAATACTGTTTATTATAGGAGGGGTATTTTTATGAGCTCCTCTTTGGGTAAAAGTGGAATAAGACTAACCGATAACGGAGGTGCATTATGGACACGGTAAGCTGCAGGGAGATGAAGGAGATGGATCAATACGCTATCAATGTAATCGGGATACCAGGTATGGTTCTTATGGAAAACGCAGCACTAAAGGTTGTGAAGAATATTGATACTGTAGAGAAAGATAGTTTCCTTGTTGTATGTGGCGTGGGCAATAACGGAGGGGACGGACTGGCGATTGCACGGCATCTCTATCTTATGGGTAAAAGGGTGCAGGTTTATATTATTGGAGATGCGGGAAAGGGGACAGAGGACTTTTCCATCAATCTGAAAATCCTGGAGAACCTTGAGCTTGATGTGATAAATCTAAAGAAGGGAGAAGATCTAAAAAAGTTTAAGAGTGATGTTGAGAATGCAGATATTATAGTCGATGCCATATTCGGCATAGGCGTTTCCAGGGATGTAACGGGAATATATGCTAATGTTATTGAAATCATCAATGAAAGTGGGAAAGAGGTACTGGCTGTGGATATCCCTTCTGGATTAAACGGAGATACAGGAGAGCCAATGGGTGTCGCTGTAAGGGCGGATACAACTGTGACCTTTCACCGGATAAAGAAAGGTCTGGTAAGTGGAAGAGAGTATGCCGGAGAGGTAATAGTCGAGAATATAGGTATACCCGGTTGATATATTTTATCATAATAGAGGGTATAATCAGAATGAGAGGATGGCAATAGACACTTACAGGAGCTGATAAAAGTGAAAGGTTCTTTTTTAATCGGGAAAATAATGGGAATAAGGATTGAATTAAACATCAGCTGGCTAGTTGCATTTTTCCTTATAACCACAACCCTTGCAACGGGATTCTTTCCATCCCGTTATCCGCAGTGGCCTGGAGATTTGTACTGGGCTGTTGGAGGAACAATAGCACTGTTGCTGTTGCTTTCAATTGTACTCCATGAGCTTTCCCACTCTCTTGTGGCGATCAAGCTTGGAATCGGTGTAAAAAAAATTACACTGTTTATTTTCGGAGGAATTGCAGATCTTGAAAAAGAACCGGATACTCCTGGAAAGGAATTTGTCGTGGCCATTGCAGGTCCTTTGATGAGCCTCTTATTGATGGTTGTATTCAGGGCTTTAAGCTACCTATCGAGCAATATGGGTGCTCCCGAATACTATTCCGTGGTGTTTTCATATATGTCATCCATAAATCTTGTCCTTGCGCTTTTCAATTTGTTTCCTGCATTTCCTCTGGATGGAGGTAGGGTTTTAAGGTCAGCAATATGGCATTTTTCCGGTGACCTTACCAAGGCAACGGGAACCGCATCCGCAATAGGTCAGTGGTTTGGATATTTCCTTATGTTTTTGGGTCTTGTCAATGTTTTCTATGGATACTTTGTAAACGGATTATGGATACTGTTTATCGGCTTCTTTATTGTACAGGCATCCCAGGCAAGCTATCAGCAGACCATAATCTCGGATATTTTCAGCAGGACCATGGTGGGTGAGTTTATGACAAAAGATGTGGTCCTGATGGATCCTGAAATCTCCATAATGACTGCAGTGGATGAATACTTTTTCAGATATAAGTACAATATTTTTCCAGTTGGCAGTAAGGATAATATTATGGGGATTGTAAACATAGACAATATAAAGCATGTTCAAAGGGAGCATTGGGGAATTACCAAAATAAGCCAGGCTGTAACCCCTCTATCCGATAAGCTTGTAGTTTCACCTGATAAGACGGTGTCCGATGTTATGAGTAAGATCTTCAACAATGAATTTGGACGTGTACTTGTTATGGATGAGGAGAGGCTTTTGGGGATAGTTTCAAGAACTGATATCATGAACCACCTTAGAATTTACATGCAATTGAATAAAAAGTGAGAAGAAGCACAGCAAATAGTAGTGAAGTCCCTGAAAATTGAGTACATTAAGGATTAGCTATTGACAGCTTATTCCAGATTGTGTTATCATCAACAACAATAACCAAATAAAAATCCTCATCCCAAAAGGTGAGGTAGAGGCGCGGTATTTATTAGTAGCATCAGGGAGGCTGGAATCCTGAGAATTGATGTGAAAGGAAGGACCGCCGAAGCTTCAGGTACCAAAGCCTGTTGCTGGGGCTGCATCGAAAAGGTGCAGGACTGTCATCAAGGTATCCAGCTCGATTCCTTGATGTTGAGCTATCTCACACTGAGCAAGAAGGGAGAGGGGATTACCTTGGCATAGCCATGGAGTAAATCACCTGACGGACCTGTTGGGTTTTTTTGTTTTTTTGGAAGTCTATTGGAAGTCTATTAGAAAGGAGTCATGCAAATTGATCTACGAGGAAAAAGACGGAAGACTATTTTTCGATGGATGCGATACTGTCGAGCTTGCAAATAAATACGGTACACCATTATATGTGTATTCATATTCAGAAATATTAAATAGAATTAAAGAGCTGAGGGTTTGCTTTCTGGGTAAATATGAGGATACAAGGGTTGCGTATGCCGCAAAGGCATTCTCAACATCTGCTGTTATGAAACTGATGGAAAGGGAAGGTCTAAGTATAGACGTTGTCTCGGGAGGAGAGCTCTATACGGCAATATCCGTGGGATTTCCCCCTGATAGGATTGAGTTTAACGGTAACAACAAGCTGAGGGAAGAGCTTATTATGGCTATAGATTATGGCATTGGAAGAATTATAGTCGATGGCTTGGATGAGCTGGCAATGATAGAGGAAATTTGTGAGGCCAATGGGAAGAAAGCCAATATTATGTACAGGATAACACCAGGTGTAAAGAGCGATTCCCACGAGTACATAGTTACTGGGAAGAAGGATTCAAAGTTTGGGATACCCTTGAATGAAGGTGTTTTTTACCCTGCTGTAGAGGATGCAATCAATTCTCCATGGATTCATTTCTATGGACTCCACTTTCACGTTGGTTCGCAATTGTTAGACAATACTTCTCACCTTGGAGCCCTGGATGTTTTACTTGAGCATGTAGACGAAATAAGGGATAGATATGGTTATGAGATAGAGGAGATAAATCTGGGCGGAGGCTTTGGAATAAGGTATACCGACGAGGAGAGAAAAAGTTTCTCATACTTTATTGATCCCATGATGAATATGATAGAGGACCATTACAAGGAGCTGAATATTAAGAGACCATCAGTAGTAATTGAGCCTGGAAGAAGCATAGTAGGAGAAGCTGGACTAACATTGTACACAATAGGGAGCATCAAGGATATAAGAGGAGTCAGGAAGTATATGTCTGTGGATGGCGGAATGACTGATAACATTCGCCCAGCACTGTACCAGGCAAAGTACAGAGGGGTGATTGCCAACAAAATGAATCAGGAAAACAATGATAAGGTTACAGTTTGTGGAAAGTGCTGTGAATCCGGGGATATTCTTATCAGGGATATTAATACTCCGGAGCCTGAAGCAGGGGATATATTCTGTGTGTTTTCAACAGGAGCATATGGCTATGCAATGGCCAGCAATTACAATAAGAACCCAATTCCAGCTGTTGTGATGGTCAAGGATGGAGAGGATAATCTAATTGTAAAAAGACAAACATATGAAGATATGACCAAGAATGATATTTTACCATCCTGGATATAAAGGAGAATGGTTATGGATTATACGAAAATGCATGGTGCAGGAAATGATTTTATAATTATCAACAATATGGTGGAGGAGATTCCCGAAGTATGCTTTCCCGACATAGCAAGGATTCTTTGTTCAAGGCGGACATCAATAGGTGCAGATGGGATAATGTTTGTGGACAGCCCTGAGTTCGAGGGAAATTTCAGGATGCGGTTCTACAATGCCGATGGAACCGAAGGTGAAATGTGCGGCAACGGAGCAAGGTGCATCTGCAGGTATGGTTTCGAGAATGGACTGGCAGGTGAGAAGCAGAGGGTGGAGACAATATCGGGAACCGTTGAAGGTTGGCGGGTTGATAAAAGGATTTGGAAGGTAAGACTTAACAGACCGAGCACCTTTGTACCTAATATGGAGCTGGAGCTTGAAGGAGAAAAATATCTTTGCTCCTATGTTGAACTGGGTACTCCAGGGCTGCCCCATCTAGTCCTTAGAATGCCTGGGTTTACGGTAATGGATGAGGAGAGGTTGTCCCATATTGGTAAAGGGTTAAGAGGCCATCCATCACTATACAAGGGGGCAAATGTAAATTTCTATGATTTCAATGATGACGGGGAAATAGTAGCCAGGACATTTGAAAGAGGTGTGGAGAACTTTACCCTTGCCTGTGGGACCGGAGCAGCAGCAACTGGATTTGCACTGGTAAAGAATGGCATAATAAGTGGAGGTGAAATAGAGATAAATATGCCTGGAGGAAGGCTCGGTGTAAGACTTGTCGAAAACATAGACACATATGAGGACCTGATACTCATTGGACCGACGAATATGGTATCGGAGGGCAAGGTCCTCGATGAGGATCTGTCATACTAAAAAAGAAAGAAATATCACTGAAAGGCCGAACACAAGGAGGAGGTTTGCAAAATGGCAGAAAACAATAAAGTCTCATTATGGAAGAGTTACAGATTTCCCATTATTTTACTCTCAGGTATTATTATAGGATCTATTATAGGGTTGATATTTGGAGAAAGGGCAAAGGTTCTGGCGCCCCTGGGAGATCTTTTTATCAATATGATGTTTACAGCAGTTGTACCACTTGTATTTCTTAGCATAAGCAGTGCAGTGGGAAGCATGATGAATATGAAGAGGCTTGGGAAAATACTGGGGAGCATGTTCTCGGTATTTATAGTAACGGGAGCAATTGCAGCGGTGATAATTATTTTCGTTGTAAAGATTTTCCCGCCGGCAGAGGGTGTCAATATAGTAATGGAGGCGGCAACGCTGGATGAAATCAGTGTCGGCGATGCTCTTGTAAATGCATTTACAGTAAGTGACTTTCCATTGCTTCTATCCAGGTCAAATATGCTGCCCCTGATAGTATTCTCAATACTGTTTGGTTTCAGTGTAAGTCTGGTTGGAGGAGAGGACAACAAGATTGCACAGACCTTGGATATGCTTAACAAGGTTATGATGAAAATGATAGGAATAATTATGCTTTACGCACCTATCGGACTTGGAGCATACTTTGCTGCGTTGGTTGCAGAATACGGACCTCAGCTTCTAGGCGCATACTTAAGATCAATGGCCATCTACTACCCATTGTGTATAGTATATTTCTTTACAGCCTTCTTTGCCTATTCATATTGGGCTGGAGGAAAGGAAGGAATGAAAATTTTCTTCAAGAATATATTAACTCCTGCAGTTACATCACTTGCAACCTCCAGCTCAATAGCAACGCTTCCGGTGAACCTTACAGCTACTGAAAAGATGAAGGTACCAAAGGATATAAGAGAGATAGTGCTACCAATCGGAGCCACGATGCATATGGATGGAACCGCGCTTTCATCAATACTTAAGATTGCATTCCTATTCGGGATATTCGGACAGGACTTCTCGGGGATAGGCACATATATAACAGCTGTTCTTATTGCAGTCCTTGGTGGAGTTGTAATGTCTGGAGTTCCTGGCGGTGGATTGATCGGTGAAATGCTTATTGTAACAATCTACGGGTTTCCACCAGAGGCATTCCCCATAGTTGCAACCATTGGATTCCTTGTGGATCCACCTGCAACAATGATCAATGCATCTGGAGATGCCGTTGCATCAATGATGGTTACAAGAATAGTCGAGGGCAAGAATTGGCTCAGCAGCAGGACAACAGGATTTAATCCAACAAAAGTGTAGCAGGCACATTTATAATCGAAGGAGTAGGACGAGCCCCGGAGGGTATATAATCTCCGGGGTATTTTAATGTTGACTTGAGAAATGGAGGAGTACTTAATGAAATTCATTGACTTGCACTGCGACACTCTTATGCATACTGTGGGAAAGGAGGAGCCATTAAGTTTGCTTAGGAACAATAAAACCAGCGTAGATTTTGAAAGGATGAAGAAGGGAGGTTCCCTTGCACAGTTCTTCGCAGTGTTTCTTCCCACGGAGGAGATGTTTCTTGAGCATTATGGGAAGGTAATTGAGGATGACCTTTATATAGAGACACTTGTGTCCACATTAAAAAGGGAAGTGGAAGAGAACAAGGATCTGATCAGTCTTGCCGATAACTATGATGATATCATCAGCAACGAAAAAAAGGGCAGGATGTCTGCCATACTTACCATAGAGGACGGTAGGAGCGTCCAGGGGAGCCTGGATAAGCTTAAATCTTACTACCATATGGGTATAAGGCTCATAAGCCTTACATGGAACTTTGAGAACTGCTTTGGATACCCCAATTCAGATGACAGAAATATTATGGAGAAGGGTCTGAAGGCCTTCGGAAAGGGAGCTGTGGAATATATGAATGACCTGGGCATGATTGTGGATGTCTCCCACCTTTCCGATGGAGGCTTCTATGATGTAGCCAAGATCAGCAAAAAGCCCTTCGTGGCATCTCACTCAAACGCCAGGGAAATCTCTCCTCACCAGAGAAATCTTGCGGATGATATGATCAAGATCCTTGGGAAGCAGGGAGGAGTGGCGGGGATAAACTTTGCTCCACATTTCCTGCAGCCTGATACAACCACTGATAAGAGCACTGTAGAGCTTATGGTTAGGCATCTTGACCATATGAAGAATGTGGGTGGGGAGGATGTGGTAGCCCTTGGCTCTGACTTCGATGGGATAAGCGGAGAGCTTGAGGTGGACAGCATACACAAGATGCCCATGATATTCAGTACCCTTCAAAAAGGGGGATGGAGCGAAAGCCAGATTGAAAAACTTGCATACAAAAACACCCTGAGGGTTATAAGGGAGTCAATGAAGTAGAAAATAAAACGGGCAACAATTCATTGATATTAAGTTATTCGGGGTATAAATATAGTGCAAAAAGAAAAACAGATGTAATTATCCTTGTATCGGAGGATTTTTAAGAAAATGCCAATACATAAGTTAACTGGTTTGGCATAATTTCAGAGGCCAGAACATTAGACTAAAAGGTGTGATACGGAAATGAATATGGGAAAGGAGGAAGAGAAATGTTAGAAAAAAAAACAGAAAACCTGGTCCGTGAATTCTTGACTGCTCTTAATACCCATGATGCCGAAAAAGCCGAATCCATGTTTTCTGACGACATTGTATATGTTACATCCAACGGAACATTTAAAGGGAAGCAAGAAGCGAAGCGTTATGTCAAATGGATTTTTGACACATTTAAGGGATTCAAAGTAGTCGAAAGTGGTATAGGGGTCCTGACCATGGAGAATCTTGCTGTGGCCGAACACGATATTTCAGGCAAAATAGACGGTGAACCCGCTAACTTCTTATCTATGTGCGCATATGAGTTCGATGAGAATGGAAAGATTAAAGCTCTGAGAACAGTATTTGACAGGTTGACTTTAGCTGAACAGGCAGCTGACAAATGGTTATCCAGGAAGGTCGTACATTCAGTTGTTGATAAGGTTCAGGAAGGCCTTGACTAATCTATCGAAGAAGAAGGACGCAGGTTAACAGAAAAAGCACGACTCATTTAATGAGTGGTGCTTTTTCTGTTTTGCTGTCTATTCATACATCAGAGCATCTACCGGCTTAAGTCTAGAAGCCTTGTTGGCGGGATAGATTCCAAAGAACATACCTATTGCCAGGGAGAACAGGAATGAAATGATCAGTATGCTGAATATCAAGGTCATCTGAAGACCCATAAGATTGCTTATGATATAGCTTCCGATTATTCCAAGAACTACTCCTATTAGGCCACCAATTCCACTTATTACAGCAGCCTCGATTATAAACTGACTCAGTATGTCTTTTCTCTTTGCACCGATTGCCTTTCTTATTCCGATTTCCCTGGTCCTTTCAGTAACTGACACCAGCATTATATTCATAATGCCGATTCCTCCGACCACCAGTGATATTCCAGCTATTCCACCCAGCATCATCGTTAGAATTGCTGTGACCTCGCCGATGGTTGAGAGCATATCTGTCTGATTGAGGATCCTGTAGGCTTCCTGGTCATTGTTGAACATCCTAAGAAGGAACAGCTCTGCCTGTGCCTGTACATCTGCCACAGCTTCCGGAGATTCTGCCTGGATATTGATGCTTTTTACTCCTGGGGACTTGAAGAATCTCTCTGCAGTGGAAATCGGTATAAGTGCCTTATCATTGCTGCTTCCACCGATTGTACTTTCACTTTTTTCCAATACGCCTATAACAGTAAAATTGGTACCATTTACTTTGACCTGCTCCCCTAGGGGATCTGCAAAGCCAAACAGGTCTTCTGAAACCTCTGTACCGATCAGAATAACCTTATGTCTGTTTTCTATATCCAGGAAATGTATAAATCTTCCGGATGAAACATTCTGGCCTCTAACAGGAGCATAGCCTTCGTCAGCTCCTTCTATGGTTATATCCGTGGAGTTCAGTTCGTATTTCAATGTCGCCTGTCCGCTGACGATCGGGGAAATGGAATCCACTCCTTCGATATTGGCGATTTCCAGCGAATCTTCGTAATCAAGGGAGGTGTCGTTGCCAGAACCCATAATACTGACACTCAGGATGTTTGTTCCCATTCCCTCAATGTTTTCAGTGACGCTGTCTGTTGTAGCCTGAGCAAGGGTCACCAGAATAATTACTGCCGATGTGCCAATAATTATTCCCAGCATTGTTAGAAAGCTCCTCATCTTGTTTGAAAATATTGAGGCCAGGGCAAGCTTTATAACCATACCGGCTTTCATTCCAGTTTTCTTGCCTATTATCATGCCAACACCTCCTGGCTCAGTTCTCCATCCAGAATACGGATAATCCTCTTGCCATGGGATGCAACCTCCATATCATGAGTTATCATAACAAGGGTGGTTCCCTTCTTATTCAGTTCCTTTAACAGCTTTATTACCTCAGCACCTGACTTTGTGTCAAGATTCCCCGTAGGCTCATCAGCGAGGATAAGCTTGGGGTTTCCTGCAAGAGCTCTTGCTATGGCAACCCGTTGCTGCTCTCCACCGGACATCTCTGCAGGTCTGTGATTTATTCTTTCGCCAAGACCGACATCCTCCAGAACCTTGGTTGCTCTTTCACGTCTGACAGAGGTGGACTCACCTCTGTAGATCAGAGGCAGCTCAACATTCTCAATAGCTGTAAGCTTTGGAAGAAGGTTGAACTTCTGAAAAATAAATCCAATTTTTATATTTCGTATCTCTGCAAGCTCATCTGCGGTGTAATTGCTGACTTCCCTATCCTCAAAAAGATAGGTTCCCTCAGTGGGCGTATCAAGGCAGCCCAGGATGTTCATAAAGGTGGACTTGCCGGAACCTGAGGGTCCGATGATTGAGATGAAGTCACCTTTATCGATATCCAAAGAAACTCCTTTAAGAACCGTTAGCTCCAGCTTGCCTGTTTTATATACTTTTGTTATATCCTTAAGCTCAAGCAGCATTTAATTTCCACCTCCAGGAGAGGTTGTTTCCTTTTGGCCGCCGCCCATTCCTGGGATTCCGCCACCCATTCCAGGTATCCTGGTTCCGGTTGGCTGTTCAACGGGTTGTGTTTGGGAGGTTGTGAAGTACTTGATGCTGTCTCCTTCAGAAACTCCTTCCAGTATCTCGACAAATGATTCTGATACCAGGCCGATTTTCACTGGCGTCAGCTCTCCGTCAGGGGCATCAGCCATAATAACGAAGCTGCCTTCACGGGTTGTTTGAACAGACTCTATGGGGAGCAGCAGCGTATCAGCGCTTCTAGCGATTACTATGACTCCATCTCCCGACATCCCGGGCTTAAGGTTTTCGGAGCTGTCCAGTTTCAAGGTAACATCAAAGGTGGAGACACCGTTCTGGGAAATACCCTCCAGTCCTATATGCGAGACAGTGGCAATATATATTTTTCCGGATGCTGCCCCTACAGTTACCTGAGCCGGCATGCCAATTTGTATTTCATTGATTTGCAGCTCATCCACAGGTATTACTATTTCCAGATTGTTTAAGTCAGTTATTGTAAACAGTGTATTGTTATTTCCCACCTGTTCCCCTTCTGCTACATTTACAGAGGTTACTACTCCGGAAATGGGGGAGTAGACGGCGTAATCATCCAGGATATCATATTTCTCTGAGATTTCTGAGCTTATCCTTTCCAAGGAATTCTGCTGGGAGCTTATCTGGCGGTCGATGCTGGAGCTTTCAAGAGTTAGGAGCAACTCGCCTTTGTCGATATAGTCGCCATCTTTTATGCGGATGGCAGTAACTTTTCCTGAAGTCCCTGCTATGACATCCCTTTGATCAGAGTTGCTGAATGCAGAGGTTTCATAGCTTCTTATTTCGCCGACCCCTTTGAGTACTGAAACCCTTCCCACATCTCCAACCGCCACTGCACCGGCATTGTCCAGGGCAACAGATATTTCATATAGGACTATTCCATTTCCTCTGGTCTGGGGAGTCTGGTTCTTGATTACAACTGTTCCCGGAAATGTTGTCATATAAGCATCGACAGTAACATTGGCTCTGTCGCCTATTGATATCTGGTCGTATTCTCCTTTTACATAATAACCGTTTACAAGTAGCTTGTCGCTGTTTGTAATAGTTGCAACTTTAAAGCCATTATTTAAATCATTGCCGACCTCAGCTGCAATATTTCCGATATATCCTGAGATGGGGGCATATACATTTAGGTCGGCTTTGGTTTCGTATACACCAGAAAGCTCTGACTGCTGCTGCTCAAGATCCAGCATCAATCTCTCTATTTCAGAGCTTGTCGAGGAATTTTCAAAAAGGAGAAGCAAGTCGCCTTCATAGACCTCCTGTCCTTCCGATACCAGTATTTCTTCAATCTTTCCATTTGTTATTGAATTTATGTCCTTTTTCTCACTTGATTGAACCACTGCAGCACCGCTTGCAGTAAGCTGAATATTACCCTTTGCAACACTTGTGGTTATTGAATTTTCAGTTGATTCAGCTGCCTGGGTTCTTATGTTTGATCTGACATACCAAAAGCCAACGATGATTGCCAGGATTGTCAATAATCCAATTAGATATTTATAGCCCTTTTTCACATACTCCACTCCCTATAACAGTATTTTTTGTTTTCGCAGTATATTTATTATATATGTAAGAAGTGGGGAAGACATGTCTAAATTGTGTTTATTCTGTGAAGGTTCTTTGTTAAGCTTAAAAAATTCAGGGAAATCAATAGTCTTTTGTGAGAAGGAAAAGCACGGTCAATTGACCGTGCTTTGGAAAAGCTTCTGTATGTTTTACTGAGTTACAAGCTCAAGGGCTACAGGAATATAGGCATCAACTGATTCTCCATTAAGAACCTTCACTGCAGTCTCAACACCGATTGAACCTATGTCCTTTGGAAGCTCCTGGAATTCCTTCAAGCTCGACAACTTTTCCTGCCCCGCCTATTGTCAGCTCGTCCATATGACCCATTCGGGAGACGACAAATGATATTTCTGAATTAAGCAAGAAACTCCTTTTCACTGTTATCACTCCTCAAGCTTCATTTTCTCATACCAGAAGTCAAACTCTTCAACCTCATTCAGAAGGGGAAGGGAGGTTTGGGCTCCGTGCTTTGTAACGGTCATGGCACCGACCTTTGTGGCAAAATCGATGGATTTATCCATTGATTCTCCCTTGGAAATTGAAACTGCAAGGGCTGCATTGAAGCTGTCGCCTGCAGCTGTTGTATCAATTGCCTTTACCTTGTATGCAGGATAGACTTTTGAAAAGTCTTTCTCTATGCGCATGCTTCCCTGACTACCCAGGGTTACAATCAGCCCGGATACTCCCTTTCTGATAAGGGATTCTCCTGCTGCCCTGACCTTTTTAGGCGTATCAGTTTCCATGCCGCTTAATAGCTCAAGCTCCGTTTCATTGGGGGTCAATATATCCACCAGGGAAAAAACCTCAGCATCAAGCTCCATGGCGGGTGCGGGATTAAGTATGGTTGTAACACCGTGCTTTTTTGCCAGCTCTAGAGCGTCTTTTACAGTTTCAAGAGGTGTTTCAAGCTGGACAAGCAAGACCTGGGCTTTTTCGAATGCTTCCTCCATAGTGGCGAGATCATGGGGGAAGAAACCTGAGTTTGCCCCTGGTGCTACGGTTATGGCGTTGTTGCCCGAATCATCCACAACAATTGCTGCGACACCTGTGGGCAGGTTATCCTTCTCCAGAATCATCTGTATATTTACGCCATCATTTTCCAGTGAATCCTTAAGGAGCTTGCCCATTGAATCCTTGCCAACTGCACCCAGCATCATGGTATCCGCACCAAGCTTTGCTGCAGCATCCGCCTGGTTGGCACCCTTGCCCCCTGGCACCTGTTTGAAATCCCAGCCCAGTACAGTTTCACCTGGTCTTGGGATTCTTGGAGCCCGTACAACAAGGTCCATATTGAGGCTTCCAACAACTATCACCATTATTATTCGCTCCTTTCAACTGGATTTTCTGATTATCAGCGCTGTATCCAGGATAAGATTACTTCCATCAATCTTTTTGCCTTCAATGGAGTCAATCAGCATTCTGACTGCCTTATAGCCCCACTTTAATTTGTATTCTCCTACTCTTACCAGGCTTCTATCGTGTTCAATATTATTTTCAACAAGTGCATTTTTATATCCATCAAGTCTGTCCCTGGCGGTTCTTGTATTCAACGGCCCGGCAATATATGCAATCCTCCTGTATCCTTTTGATACAAGGTAGTTGACGCCCTCACTGGATGCCTTCCTATTATCAACCAGTACCTTGCCCAGGATATTCGGGGAATCGCAATCCCTGTCTATGAGGATTATGGGGATTCTGCAGCTTTCAAGACCTGTTTTTTCTTCGTTTCTGCTGGCCGAGTGAGTTAGGATTATTCCATCGACCATCTTTTCTGAAAGCATCTGGAGGTATTTGTTTTCCTCCTCAACATTGTCATCCGTATAGCAGATTATTACATTGTAGCCAGCTTCCCTGGCCATATCCTTTATGGTTGTTTGGCGTTTTCTCATATTATCATCCCGTCCATCTAGTTAAACGTTTAACCTCATATATATTACACCACCGAGATTAGAAAAGAAAACAGTTTCATAAATTTTCAACCAATAATTATTTAGATTAAAACAATTGATAAAAGGCTGAGCCTATGGTCATAGAAAGGCTCAGCCATCTAAAAAGTTATTCAACCTCAACAATTTTTTCCTTGATTTCCCTGGGGGTCAGATCCTTGAGAAGATGCTTAAGCTCCATGGGAAGGGGGAAGAGTATTGTGTTGCTCTGCTGATTTGCAGACTCGCTTATGGTCCTTAGCATACGCAAGGTCATGGCTCCGTCGACCTGTGTCAGAATCTCCGTTGCCTCTGCAATCTTCTTGGCAGCCTGCTTTTCACCGTCCGCCTGGATTACAACTGCCCTTCTGTCACGTTCGGCTTCAGCCTGTCTTGCTATTGCTCGCTGCATCTCAACCGGTATTGTAACATCCCTTATTTCAACAGCGGTGACCTTTATGCCCCACGGATCCGTGGCTAGGTCCACAATCTCCTGAATCTTCCTGTTCAGCTTATCCCTTTCGGAGAGAAGCTCATCAAGATCCGCCTGTCCTACGACGCTTCTCATTGTTGTCTGTGCAAACTGGCTTGTAGCCTCATGATACTTCTCAACATTGATAACGGCCTTGTCAGGCTCTGTAACCCTGTAATAGAGGACTGCATTGACCTTGCAGGTTACATTGTCCCTTGTTACAACCTCCTGTGGAGGGACATTATCCACGATGATTCTTAGGGAAACCCGGACAATCCTGTCTATAAAGGGGATTATCAGTATAAGGCCAGGACCCTTTACTGCTACAAGCCTTCCCAGTCTGAAAAGAACACCTCTTTCATATTCAGGGATTACCTTTATGGACATCTTAAGAAGTCCGCCTGCCAGGATTAGACCTCCCAGATAGGGAATAATACCTTCAAACAAATCCAATAACATTAAACTACCTCCTTTCAATGATAACTATAGCTATTTATCATCAACTGGTTCCACAATGCAGACCATTTGATTTCGTTCGATAATTCTTACTTCGGTTCCTTTAGGAATAATGGATTTATCAAGACTCTTTGCCTTCCACAGCTCACCATGTACCCTGATAAAGCCAGCAGGGTCCAAATCCTCAATTACTGTTCCCGTTTCTCCTAAGAATTCAGATAATCCCATTTTAACCGGCAACCTCCTTAGTCTAACAATTCCTGCAAGAAGAACCACCAAAAATATGGAGCCTACAACACCGACCCCTACAGCCATCAGCCTGAATTGAAGGAGCCACTTGCGTGTAACAAGAGGTTCAACTGGAAGGTAGATGATTCCTATGACAATGCTTACCACACCTCCCGTGCCCAGAACCCCATAGGTGGGGGTAAGGGCTTCAGCCACCAACAGTCCGATCCCAAGGAAAATCATCATAATGGCAAACATGTTGATTTCAAACATCCCCAGTCCAAACAGAGCCAGCACAAGGCAAATGGCACCCAGAACCTCAGGTACGAATGTTGCGGGATTGCCGACTCCCAATATGATTCCGTATACTCCCACCATCAGGAGTATAAAGGTTATCTGTGGATTGCTGATAAGGTGTGTTATTTTTTCCTTTAGATTTGGTTCAATGGGCTCGATTTCTGCATTCAAGGTATCCATAAGGATATTTTCCTCCTGAACCTCTATTTCCAGTCCATGAACAGTCTGGAGTAGGGAGGCTAGATTCAGTTCGATATAGTCTGCCACACCAAGCTCCAAGGCCTCCTGGCTGCTAAGGGTCAGATTCTCCGTTACAAAACGTTCAGCTATATCTCCAGGTCTTCCATTTGTTTCAGCGATGCTTCTGATATGGCCTGCAAGAAACAGTATGGTCTTTTCATCAGCAGTCTGTGTGCCCTCGCCGTCGGTAGAGATGGTAACAGGCATGGCTGCACCTGTTGTTGTTCCCGGAGACATGGCCGTTATGTGACCGCCAAGGAGGATAAAGGCCCCTGCAGATGCTGCAATTGCTCCAGGGGGAGTAACATAGGTTATTATGGGAATCTTTGATGCTGAAAGGTCGCTGATAATCTTAAGGGTTGAATCCACAAGTCCTCCAGGGGTATCAAGAAGAAGAACCAGTGCAGTGGCACCCCTCTCCTCAGCCTCCTGAATCCCTCGTTCAATCCTTGCTGCTGTTCCTGCTGTGATCATATCGTCAATGTTCAGGGTCATAACCAGTGGATTGCTTGGTCCACTTGCCTCTGAAGCATTTGCTGAAAGAATTGGAGCCAGCAGAATTGCTGCAATCAATAATATACTTAATATCCGCTTCATAATATCACCCTACCTCTTCGCGGTAACTTGCTTTGCTTTATGTATACCCAGATGAAGGAGAGTAAAAATTTTTTAAAAATGCAATAACTCCACTGGAATCTTGATATAATAAAGGCAGCAGAGGAATAATGGGTAGAAAAGAAAGAAGGAGGAGACTATTGGGAGAACATAGTTATGATAATAGAAATGACGAATCGGTTAGTGTTGCAGAGTGGATAGCGACTACTTTGATTATGGTGATACCACTGGTTAATATTGTTATGCCCTTTGTGTGGGCCTTCGGCAGCGGTACGAAGAGGAGTAAGTCTAATTTTTTCAAGGCACAGATCTTAATGGGGCTTATAGGAGTTGTATTGTACTTCCTTTTTGCAGGGGTGCTATTCAATTCATACAATAGAATGCCAGGTCAGATGTGGTTTTAAGATAGATTACTTACGGAATAATGTTCTCGGTTATATTTAGGAGATGAAGAAAATGAAAGCCTACAGAAGCTTGGCTTGGGGAAGTAATATCGGACTGGTAGCACTTATATTCCTTGGACTTGCATTTCATGAATTGTATAAATCGACTGGGGTCTCTTTTCTTGGGATTATAAGTCCGGTAAATGAAAGCAAGTGGGAGCATTGGAAGATGGCATTTTTTCCTATGTTGATTATTGGTACGTTGGAGTATTATATCTTGGGTCTTAGGGGAAGCAACTACCTGTTTGCACTGGCCGCAGGCTCAATTGTATTCCTTGTCGTAACATTCGGTGGAATTGAGCTCTATGAGCTTATACTTGAGGAGGCACATCTGACTGTGCATGTATCAACATTCTTAATGGGTGCTGCTGCAGGTCAATTCGCCAGATATATGATAATGGGAAATTCAAGGTCATCGACCATATTGCTTGTAATTGGAGGAATTGTAATCGGAACAATGTCGCTGGTTTTCTTTAGATTTACCTTCAATCCACCAAGAGATGAATACTTCAGGGATTCAATCAGCGGAACCTATGGGATACACGAATACAGATAGAGGGGTAAATATGATAAGTATAATAGTATTTATTGGACCAAGCGGTTCAGGCAAAACGACATTATCAAAAAAAATGAATATAAAAAAGGTTACCACCTACACATCCAGACCTATGAGAAAGAATGAGAAGGATGGTGTGGACTACTTTTTTGTGGACAGACAGGAGCTGCTTGACCTTTTCAGGGAGGGGGAGCTACTGGAGTATACGGAATACAACGGGCACCTTTACGGTACGGGGATCAAACCTTTAAAGGATGCAATTTCCAGAGGAGAGGTTCTGACAATAGCTGTTGATATAAATGGTGCAAGAAGACTGCTGGAGGTGTTTTCAGAAAACCTGCTTATAATAGGAATTGATTCTCCTCTTGAAGAGTGCATTAAAAGGATGGAGGAGAGAGGGGAGCCTGAAATTGAGAATAGAACAGCATCTTTGGTTGATGAGATAAATGCGGTAAGGAGAATGTCTCATATTGTTATCAATAATTCCAAGGATAATTGGGACAAGTCGCTTTTGATAGTGGAAGCAATCGGCAGAGGGATAGGGAGTGCATCGGAGGAATAGAATTATGCTGCTTAGAAGAATCAACTACAGGATAACATTGATAGCTATCATAATTATAGCCCAGATCGTGTGGGGCATTCTATTTTTTCTTAGAATACTTGATTATTCCGAGTGGATAAGCACCGGTCTTTCAACCTTCAGTTTACTTGTTGTGTTATTCCTGAATATGAAGGAGGAGAACGCATCCTACAAGATAGGCTGGATTATCCTTATAATGGCCCTTCCTGTATTCGGAGGGCTTTTCTATCTTGTATTCGGGAATAAAAGACCGTCGAGATTTATGAGATCAAGACTTTTAAAGGAGCACCAGAAGGTACTACCGTTATTAAAGCAGGATATTGATGTGGCAGACAGGATGGGGTCTGTTAACTACAGAGCACTTGGCACAAGCCAATATGTCTATGCTGAAAGCGATTATCCACTATATGGAAATACACAGACAAAGTATTACCCAGTTGGGGAAAAGATGTTTGAAGATATGCTGAAGGAAATGGAGAAGGCAAGGAGATATATATTCTTTGAGTACTTTATTGTGGAGGAAGGAATCATGTGGGACAGGATGCTTCAGACCCTTGTAAAAAAGGTACAGGAGGGCGTGGATGTAAGGATGATATATGACGATGTGGGCTCAATGTTCCTGCTCCCTGGGGATTTCGCAAAGAAGATAGAGTCGCAAGGAATAAAATGCATGGCCTTTAACAGGTTCAGGCCGATACTTTCTGTAGTATTGAATCACAGGGACCATAGAAAAATCCTGGTTATTGATGGTCATACTGCATTTACAGGAGGAATAAACCTTGCCGACGAGTATATAAACCAGAGGGACAGATTCGGTCACTGGAAGGATACGGGGATAATGTTGAAGGGCGATGGCGTATGGAGCTTTGTGGTTATGTTTCTTGAAATGTGGAATGCATTTAGGGATGATACCGGTGATCCTGATGATTTCCGGCCTCTGGAGGGAGAGCTTGAAGGAAGGGGAGCCGATGGGTTTGTACAGCCTTTTTCTGACTCACCTCTCGATAACGAGCCTCTTGGAGAGAATATTTACATTGAGGTTCTTGCCCAGGCAAGGAATTACGTGTATATATTCACACCATACCTTATTATAGACAACGAGCTGCAGTCAGGACTGTGCCTTGCAGCAAAGAGAGGCGTGGATGTAAGGATTGTTACTCCAGGAATTCCTGATAAGAAGCTTGTATTCAGGATAACAAGGTCCAACTATCTGCCACTCCTAAGAGCCGGAGTGAGAATATATGAATACACTCCTGGATTTATGCATGCAAAGAGCTATGTTTGTGACGACAGGATTGGAGTTGTGGGGACTGTGAATATGGACTACAGGAGCCTTTACCTGCACTTTGAATGCGGGGCAATCCTTTACGGGAACAAGTCCATAATGGAGCTTAAGGAGGATTCTCTGGAAACCATAGAAAAAAGCATGGAAATACGTATTGGGGATATGAATCAGAGCTTTTTTGCCAGGGTATTTGATGCTGTTTTAAGGGTTTTTGCAATCTTGTTTTAATGCCAAGAGATATCCCTTCGTTATGGGGATATCATCCGGCCCAGAATATTTTCCAAGGGCAGGGCACCGTAGTCCCTGCTGTCTGTGGAGACAAGTCTGTTGTCCCCAAGGAGATAAACATGATTATTCGGGACTGTATATGTGTATTCCATATCCCACTGGGGCATATCCCCTTCGTTCTTCTGCAGATTCAATGGCAGGGTCATTCCAGATACGTATTCCTCATAAAGCCGGGTTCCGTTTCTATAAATAATACCCTTTTCAATGGTTATCACATCCCCTTCTAGACCAATTACCCTTTTTATCATAAGGATATTATCCATAGAATCTGGTGCAGATACAACTATTATATCTCCATAATCAATATCTCCTCCAGGTATGCCGGGAAGGTAGGGCAGACTCCACACCAGGACAGATTGACCATCCTGAAGAGTAGGGGACATGGAATCCCCGCTTATTTCAATAAGGTCAAAGGACAGTATGATACCTGTAGTTATAATTGCTGCTATTACAAAAATTATTATAAATTTGCTGCCAAGGTTCATATTTGAGTTCTCGGTAGTCATAAATTTTCTCCTTGTTGTTTGTATTTCAACATCCTATTTGATTATACCCTATTTATCAAGCTAATCAACCCATTGATATTACTACTTGCTTGCGACCACTCCCGGTTAATTTTTCAGGGAGTTTTTCCTTTGGCTTCATCTGGGTATATTTTCTATGTGGGGGTGGTATATATGTATCTGAATGGAGAGGGACTTCTTGGTGACGGCAGGGATATCTCCGTCTTTATAGAATATATGAAAAACAGGGATGAGGATAGCCTGGAGCTGGCAAGAAAAGCCTTGAGAAATATAAAGAGCTACTCAAGTACAAGAAAGGATGGTCAGGGCTACAGAATAAGAGTCAAGTGTAAAAATGAAGAAAAAACGTTCAGCTACTCCTTTCCATTTATTTATGGTGATTTTATGGACAGTGTCGCAGAGAATGTTGATCTGGGTAGAGGCAAAATAGGATATCTTGAGAATACAGGTGGATTTTTACTGAACTATATGGCTCAAAGAGGATTTGATTCAGTGGGCTTTACAATGGATGAGGAAGAATGGGAAAGATGCATATTTTCAAATTTCCCCGTATACAGAAGGGAGTATCTGAAGAGGGAGATGCCGGAGCTGGTATGTGGAACGAGGGAAGTTCCTAAATTGGATAAGTTTATCTGGATAGTCAAAAATTATAAAGAGGAAAAAGACTTTGTACAGCAGCTTCTTAAGGGAGAACCTTCGGACATTTTAATGGTGGTTTCAAAGAAAGAGTGCTTGAATCTGGAAGAATTTAGAGGCAAGGTTCATATTGACCGGTCTCTAAAATCAAGGGGTGGAGAGTGCAGATTTATCTTTATTTCACAAGAGGATAAACCCGAAAGGAAGGGGACAACCCTTCCGGAGGGGCTGCAGGTACTCAAAAGCGAATCTGCCATCTTTAAGGTGAAAATGGACAAGTGCAGGGACAACAATGGCTTTATGTACACAGAAAGAGGACATTATTTTGTTGAAACACTGAAGCAGTACGAAGAAAACAATGAGCTCTCTTATGAGGATTCATATCTCAGGGAATACTATGACAAATTCCAGCCCAGGAATCGCAGGGACAACTACCTTTGGCAGGAGGAGGTTGAATGCTTCCCCATGTGCCATGGCTGGCTATTTGATCCCTGGAGAAATCCCGCCAATCCGCCATTAAAGGAAAGGAGGTTTGAAACTAGAAGGGGTGGAAATCACAATATCGGTCCAAATACCCAGGATTTCGGAAGGGCTGAATTCAAGAGGCTAACAAGAGCATATGATATATTAAGGGAGGCTGGCTATAACCCTGATTTTTTCGTGGATGGATATATCACCGGATATCTTCTAATAAAAAATGCCGACTACCGATTTATTGCAAGCGAAGGTCAGCATAGGATAGCTGCACTGGCAGCACTGGGGTTTGAGGAATTCCTTTGCAGGTTCGATCTAAAGCCTTGGACAAATGAAACGGTATTCTACAACCAGGCCAGCAAGTGGCCACAGGTTAAGGCAGGGATTTTCACAGTCAGTGTTGCAAAGATGTGCTTTGATCATTTTTTCAGAGTGGATAATAACAACAGATTATTGAATTATATGAACGGATAAGGGAATGCGCTGGAAATAGAACATTCCCTTTGTTACTAAACAAAAAATTCATTGCGTCACTATATATTGGATAACGGGGTATAAACATAAAAAAGAAGACCTATGGAGGAATTTGTATGAATTATGTAGATATTAGAATTTATGGTGAGCTTAACAATATTCTTTGGAACCATCGGGATGGTAGTGAAATAAGAATCAACATAAAGGGAAGCCCTTCTGTCAAGGATGTTGTGGAATCCCTTGGGATACCACATGGTGAGGTTGGCCTGCTGCTAGTTGATGGGGAAGTGGAAGACTTTCTCCGAAAGCTATACGGGAGTGAGAGAGTTACTGTATACCCGGTGTTCAGAACAATTGATGTAGACAGAACGTCAAAGACACTTTTGAAATTCCCTGAACCGCCCAGATTTGTATTGGATGTTCATCTTGGGAAGCTGGCTAGATATTTAAGGATGCTTGGCTTTGACACTTTGTATGAAAGTGAGGCTGATGACACTTGGCTGGCGGACATATCAGCATCCGAAAGGAGGATAATCCTATCTTTTGACCGTGAGCTTCTTATGCGTAACAAGGCCTTATATCCATACCTTGTAAGGTCCAGGGAACCTCTTCAGCAACTTAAGGAGATTGTTGAGAGATTCGGTTTGCTTGAAAAAACCAGACCATTCACGAGATGCCTCGTTTGTAACGGTGCACTCCTTCCAGTAAGAAAAGAGGATATAGAAGACCAGCTTCCTGATGGCGTAAAAGAGCTGCGGGATAAATTTAAAAGATGTGATAGCTGCGGCAAGATATATTGGAAGGGAACCCATACTGAGAGGATGAATGAAATAATAGACAAATTAAAATAGAAGAGTTGGAGCTCTGGTTTTTTGGCAATAACAATATGGAACCGGTAGGTGTGCAAATATGACAAATATAATGGATTATCTGGATTGGAGGGGAGACCTGGATTTTTCAAGGGATCCCCTGAATGAAGTGGACAGCCTGATTCTCTCGATTCTTAGCTATAATGATTTTGAGGGTATTGTGACTGGTCCGGGAAGTAAGGATTCAATAAGTTTAAGGGAGGCTGCCAATATATTCAAGGAACAGAAGGATATCTCTCATCTTGAGGATATTCCCTTCTTGAATGAAATTCCCGGTCTATTGCACAAGGCGGCTGAAACTGAACGCTTCGGGAATGTCCCCTTGACCTGGTATGTCGATCAGGTAGACCCTGAAGCCACAAAGCAGTTTGCAGCCGTAGTATTTAGGCTGACCAACAAGCTTAATTTCATAGCATTCAGAGGAACTGACGATTCTCTGGCAGGATGGAAGGAGGACCTTCAAATGAGCTTTATGGATGAGGTCCAGTCTCAGAAGGAGGCGGTTAAATATACTGAGAGGGCAATAATGTCAATGAGGGGGGACTTTGTTCTTGGAGGCCACTCAAAGGGAGGGAATCTTTCCATATATGCTGCCTTAAGGATGAATGAGTTGAACAAGGCCAGAATAACGTCTATATACAACAACGATGGGCCGGGATTTCAGCCGGAGATCGTTGAAAGCGAGGCTTATAGAAGTATTCTGGACAGGCTACATACATTTCTCCCGGAGTCTTCCATAGTGGGAATGCTGTTTGAGCATGGAAAGTATTATGATATTGTTAAGAGCACAGGTCTTGCGATCACACAGCACAATCCCTTTATATGGGAGGTCATGGGTAACAGCTTTATCCTTGCAGACAGTCTCACAAAGGAGAGTCTGAATATTAACAGTACAATCCGGTCATGGGTTAAAAAGCTATCGAAGGATAAAAAGAAGGCATTTGTGGATGCGATGTTTGATATACTGGATGAAACTGGAGCAAGCTCTCTTGCAGAGCTGAGTCAGGAAAAATTCAGTGCTGCCGATGCAATGATAAAGGCTTTGAAGACTATGGATCCCGAATCAAAGGTCCATCTAAAGGAGACAATTGAACTTCTTTTTGATGAAGCACGAAGTGTTATTAAGAAATCAATTGCAGATGATTTCGATTCACTTATATCAAAGAGGAAAACCAGGAAGCATAAGCAATAGGGTTACTGATGGACGATAAATTAACCTGGCAATGAAAGGAGATAAAAGAAGATGATTAACTACGATGTAATCGAGGGGCTTGAAGAAAAGACCTTCTGGAAGCATTTTGCGGATATCTCGACAATTCCCAGAGGATCTGGTGTTCCCTCAAACCAAAAAGGGATCAGCAACTATGTGTTCTCCTTCATAAGAAAGCTAGGTCTTGAGGTCTATCAGGACAAGCATCTGAATGTGGTGGCAAGAAAGCCGGCAGCGGAGGGATGCGAGGATGCTCCGCCCGTAATGCTGCAGGCACATCTTGATATGGTCTGTGAAAAGGAGCTCTATACCAATCATGATTTCAAAAGGGACCCCATCAGACTTATTAGGGAGGGTGACACCATTATGGCCGATGGCACAACTCTAGGCGCTGATGATGGAATTGGAGTTGCATTTATAATGTCCATTCTGGAGGATAAGGATTTAAAGCACCCGGAAATCGAGGCTGTATTTACAACTGATGAGGAGACGGATATGGGAGGGGCATTCAATCTTGACTACTCTAAAATCAGGAGCAAGCTTATTTTGAATCTTGATGCTGAGGCAATCGGAGTATGCGGATCCGGCGAGCTGGAGCTTGAGATGAGTCATCCCATAAAAAGGGAGCCTGTAAGGGAAAGATCAAGTGTATGCAGAATAAAGATTGGAGGGCTTAAGGGCGGACACTCCGGCATAAATTCCATGGATGAAAGAGGCAATGCAATAATTATACTTGCCAGACTTCTACTGGGGCTTCAGAACAAGGTTGATTACCGCATTGCAGATATAGCTGGTGGAGCCGGCATGTCATCGGCAATCGCAAGAAACTCAACCTGCGGAATCGCTTATCCTTCTAATGCAGAGGAGAACGTCAAGAGAATCCTCCAGGAGGAATTTGCAACAATAAGCAAAGAGCTTGAGAGAAGAGACCCAGGAGTCAAGATGGATCTGGCCTTTGAAGTGGAGGTATATGAATCGGTAATAGATAAAGAATCCCAGGATAAGCTGTTGGATCTTCTAACCATATTACCAGACGGACTTTTCTCCCTTAACAGAGAATTTCCAGGGACCATGGAATCTGCCACAAATATAGGGGTCATTGAAACAGAAGAGGACAGGGTATTTGTGACAATGCTTATCAGAAGCTTCCTTCCCGGGAAGAAGTACTTTCTTCTCCGTAAGGCCGTACGACTTTGCGATCTTTTGGGCATAGACCATAGCATCGGAAGGGACCTTCCACATTGGGAGTACAATGTCAGTGAAAAATTGATGAAAATATTGAATGACGTGTACCCTGATACGGAATTCCATGCAAGTCAGGCTACCCTTGAAGCGGGAATTTTCAATATGAATATTCCCGGGTCTACAGTTATTTCACTGGGCTCGCCCTATTATGAGGCCCATTCTCCAAACGAGTACTTATCCATAGCTGAGACTGAGGACTACTGGGAGATGCTTATAAGCTTCCTTGAAAGGCTAAAGGCAGAGGAAGAATAATACCCTGTAAGTATGTCAAAGAGGAGAAGAGAGAAGAATCATACGGGGTATAATTATGGGCATTTATGAAAGCCCTGAATACAAGGTTGTAGAGAGTTTTGGAGATATTGAGATCAGGAGATATTCCGCATATAATATCATTACCTATGATAATCCCGCCGTTTCAGCTGCCTTTTCTCAAAAAGAGTGAAATAATGGTCAGAATAGAGTATTCAGAGTAGGTCCTGCCTTATGGCAGGATTTTTTATGTATATAAGTTTTTCTAATAAGAAAAATAATGGTATAGAAATATCTAATAACCCTTTATTGGCATAACTCCAAATGGTAATATTGATTGAGATAACAACAAAGGAGATGGACCAATGAATAAAAAATCGTTATTTGTATTACTCTTGATAGCCATTATGATATTTGCTTTTACCGGTTGTTCAACGACGCCTGAAGAACCTGAACAACCAGCCGAGGCGCCAGAGGTTGAAGAACCGGCAGAGGAAGTTGCTGAGCTTGAGGATAAGGTGGTAATCTATTCAACACATGGCGAGGATATGATTGAAATGGTTGCCGAGGCCTTCCAGGAAGAGACAGGAGTCAAGGTCGAGTATATCAATCTGAAGGGCGAGCTGGCTGAAAGGGTTGAGGCTGAAAAGGACAATCCCCAGGCTGATGTAATGTTTGGGGGAGCGTCAAATCTTTTTATGGACCTCAAGGAAAAGGACCTTTTCGCACCCCTTGAGCCTGAGTGGGCGGACGATTTGGACCCGATGTTCAAGGATTCAGAGAATTATTGGTTTGGAACAATCCAGACGCCTGTCGCATTATTCTACAACACAGAACTGGTTCAGCCAGAAGACCTGCCAAATGACTGGTATGATCTGGCAGATGCGAAGTATAAGGGAAAGCTTATATTCAGAAACGCGCTTTCATCATCAGCCAGGGTTATGTATTCTGCACTGGTACAACAGTTTGAAAGAAATTCAACAATTGAAGAGGGCTGGGAATTTATGAGAGCCCTTGATAAGAATACCAAGCAGTATTTTGACAGTGGCTCACTTATGATGCAGGCAATAGGCAGACAGGAAGCAAGCATAAGCTTTTCTACCTTAAACGATATAATCGACAACAAGCTAAACAACAATTTACCCATAGAAATAATCCAGCTTGATAGCGGTTATCCTGTAATAACCGACGGAATCGCAGCAATCAAGAATTCACCTCACCCTGAGGCGGCAAAGGCATTCGTTGAGTTTGCAGGAAGTGCAGAGGTTCAAAGCATGCTGGCAAATGAATTCAACCGTATGCCGACCCATCCTGGAGCCCTTGCAACTTCACCCGAGTGGATGGATGAAATAATATTCAAGGCAATGGACGTGGACTGGGTCGATTTATCAGAGAAGCAATCTGAATGGATGCAGAAATGGGATACTGAAATCAAGGATACAGGGAAAGATGTGAACTAGATGAAAAACCTGATCAAGCTGGTTTTACTGGCTGTTTTGGGAATTTTTGTACTCTATCCGTCGGTGAGGACTCTTCTGGTCAGTTTTCAGACCGACCAGGGGTTTTCACTGGCAAATTATGAATATATATTCAGTACAGGAGGCTCCCTTGCAGCTATAAAAAACACCTTGGTGATGGGTGTGCTCACCGTATTGATCTGCGGGTTTATCGGAACCTTTCTTGCATTTTTCGTGCATTACTTTGATTTTCCCTTCAAGAAGCTCCTGGATCGGGTATTGCTTCTGCCATTGGTAGTCCCCGGACTCATCATAGTATTTGCATTTGTTCAGCTTTATGGTGAAAGTGGAATGATCACTAAAACAATCCAGAATATTTTGGGACTTGAGGGATCCCCGTATACCTTTATGGGACTTCCAGGGATACTGATGGTGCACGCCTATACACAATACATATATTTCTATATGAATGTATCAGTAGCGGTAAGGGAGCTGGACAGATCCGTGGTGGAGGCGGCCATGAATCTTGGCGCGTCACCCTTGAGGGTTTTTGGAACAATAATTATACCATATATAGCTCCCGCACTGATAAGCTCCGGGATTCTTACATTTATGACGGGAATCGGATCATTTTCCGCTCCGAATATCATAGGTGGGGGCTTCAAGGTGCTGACAACCCAGATACTTCTTGCAAAGGCAAATCTATATATGGACCTGGCTGCAGCTCAGGTGGTAGTGCTTTCGGTATTTGCAATGAGCTATATGGGAATTGCAAGGTACTATGAAAGCAAGGTATCATTCCAGTCAGGGACCAGGGAGCATTTGATGCAGCCTGTCATAATAAGGAACTCATTTGTTAAGGGATTTATGTCTGCAATGGCAATAGGAATAGTATTTATGATTTTTCTTCCAATAGTGACAATCATAATGTTATCCTTTGTAAAGCCTGGAACCTGGATGATAGAAATTTTTCCGAGTGAGTTCAGCCTTGAAAATTATTTAAGGATATTTACCAGAAGCAGGAGTCTGGCACCGTTTACAAATAGTATAAAAATGGCCCTGATTGCTTCCTTGGCAGCTGTTTCAATCGCCATACCCGCTGCTTACACAGTTACCAAGACCAAGACAAGATGGAAGCCAGTATTGGAATTTCTGCTTATGTTGCCATTTGCACTTCCTGCCAGTGCAATTGCGATTAATATGATCAATGGATTCAGCTCTGTGCTCCTTGGAAAGTGGTTGATGCTCCCGCTGGCATACTTTATTAGCATGCTTCCAATGGCGGTAAGGTCAACAACCATTTCCTACCAACGGCTTAAGGACCAGTACGGTGAGGCATCCACCAACCTTGGTGCAAAAGGGATTACGACCTTCCTTAAGGTGACCCTCCCTTTGGTATCACCGGGAATATGGTCTGGATTCTTGCTGGTTTTCATAAGGAGTCTGGGGGAATATACAATTTCAGCCTTTCTATATACGGCTGCCAACAGACCCATATCCATAGCCATGGTAAACAGCATGTTTGAGTTCGAGATTGGATTGGCGATGGCCTACGGAGCATTGGTGCTCCTCTTGACGGCAATAGGGTCGTCGATATTGAAAAGACTTCAGGGAAATGTTGAATAGAAGAGGTGGAGAATGAGAATTCAGTTTCATACGGATACAGTAAAGAAAAGCAATGAGGATATATACGGATTGACAAAGAAGGGAGCCTTTGTTATTGATGGAGCATCTGCCCTTTCTGAAAGGAGCTTCACGCCTGACGGAAATGATGTCAGCTGGATGGTCCAGTGGTGGAGAGATTATCTGGATAAAAATCTAGATGATACTACCCATACAATACAGGATATTCTTAAGGAGGGCATTGAAAGCTTCAACAGGGAATACGGGAAATTTGTAGACATCAAGAGTCTCTTGCCACATGAGCAGCTTTCAGCAGCAATAGCAATTATAAGAAAGAATGGAAATACCCTGGAATCCTATGTCCTTGGGGATGTGGAAATTTCCGTTGAGAATAAATCAGGTGAATGCAGCATAGTTACAGATTCAGCACTAAAAGGACTTGATGCAGAGGTCGTTGAATTGATGGGTAGAAATCATCAAAGGCAAGAACATCTGGTTTTCAAGGGTTTTACTGAGGAGGAGCTGGAAATACTCATAAGAAACAGAATGAAGATGAACACTCCAGGAGGATATTTTATTCTTGGGCATAGCACTGAAGCAGCAGAGATGGGTATATACAAGACATTCCAGATTGATGAGATTGAAAAGTGCCTTCTTTCTACCGATGGAATTGTACCACTTAATTGCAAATACTCTAGGAGCAATCTCCTTGATCGCATAAGAAGCAACGGAGTAAGGGAAATAGTTCGTGAGCTCAGGGGTCTTGAGGAATCCGACAGTGAAAAAAGGACTATCGGAAGACTGAAAACCCATGACGATGTAACTGTTGTATACTTGGATTTTGGACTTCAATCCTGACAGGGGTGGGTGATTGAGATGGATATTAAAATAGAGGGAATAACCCATCATTACAGTGAAAATCGTGTTCTTGACAATGTTAGTCTTTCTGCTGGACACGGACAGCTGGTCGCTTTGCTGGGACCATCGGGATGCGGCAAAACAACACTGCTTAGACTTGTTGCAGGTCTGCTGCAGGTAGAAGAGGGAAGGATGCATTTTGGAGACCTGGATGTTACAGAGATGGATGCCAGAAAGAGAAATGCAGTTATGGTGTTTCAGAGCTATGCACTTTTTCCGCATATGACCGTTGGTGAAAACATTGCCTATGGCCTTAAGGTAAGAGGTCTATCAAAGGACGATCGAAAGGATAGAATTGCTGAAATCCTCCGAACGGTCAGACTGGAGGGACATGAAGACCGAAGGATAAGCCAGTTAAGTGGTGGCCAGCAACAGAGAGTTGCCCTGGCAAGGGCATTGGTAGTCGAGCCTGATGCTCTCTTGTTTGACGAGCCATTAAGCAATCTGGATGAAAAGCTAAGGGTATCCATGCGTCAGGAAATCAGAAGAATTCAAAAAGAAGCTGACATCACTGGAATATATGTAACCCATGATCAGGAGGAGGCAATGTCCATAGCGGACAAGATTGCCATTATGAATAAGGGAATCATCCAGCAGATCGGAACTCCAAGGGATGTATATGAAAATCCGGCAAACAGATTTGTAGCTGAATTTATGGGAGAGTGCAATTATTTCCAGAAGGATGGTGCAATATTTATGGTCAGACCTGATGCGCTTGTGCCATCAAAAAATGGTGGATATGTAGGTACCATCCAGTGGCTGGAATATCTCGGCAGCATGACCAGAATAAGCATGATATGGAATGACAGGGGTCTGGTGATGGATGTGGCGTCAGTTGTTTTTGGAGATTCCATACCTGTGCAAGGACAGAAGATTGGTTTTGAGATAAATATGGAAAATGCAGTAAGGATTAATGATTAGCAAGGAGCCGAAAGGCTCTTTTTTTGAGTCATGATATTTGAACAAGGGTATGTATGGAAAAGAACCATAAAGGAGGCAGCAGGATGACAAAAACAAATAAAACCATTGAAAAGCAGCTTGGGCATAGGACCATAAGAGAATTCAAGCAGGAGCCTGTTCCAGCTGATATTTTTGACACGCTTATCCACGTGGCACAGAGAACAGCCACATCGAACGGCATGCAGACATATTCCATAATAAGGATAACTGACCAGAAAAAGAAGGATGAGATATCAAAGGTGTGCAGGCAGGAGTATGTAGCAAGGGCACCAGAGTTACTGGTCTTTATTGTGGATCAGTACAGAAATGCAAGGATCGCAGAGGAAAAGGGAGTGGACTCCATAAATGCCAGGGATATGGACAAGTTCTTTCAGGGCTTTACGGATTCAGCTCTTGCAGCACAGAATCTGGTCGTTGCAGCAGAATCCATGGGGCTGGGTGTTAATTATCTTGGAAGCATCCTGAATGATCCCGAAAGGATCTGCGAGATATTGGAGCTTCCGGAATTGACATTCCCTGTTGTGGGGTTAAGCTTCGGCTACCCGAACCAGGAACCGCAATTGAAGCCCAGGATGGATATGAAATTCAGATTGTTCGAAAACAGCTACGAAACCTTTAAAAGCTACCTTGATAAGCTCAAGGATTACGATAAAGAGATGCAGACCTATTACGACCTGAGAAATGCCAACAAGAGAGTGGACAGCTTTACTGATCAGGTGGCGGCAAAGACTGTCAGTGTAGTGGACAAGAGGCAGGAGGTAATGGATGTTATAAGGAAGCAGGGCTTCCAATTGATGCTTCATGATAAGGAATAACCCATAAATTCCTTCATGTTTAGCTTTGGGTATAAATACTTTAAGCGAAAATATGGAGGGATTGCTATGTCAAAAAACAATAGATTTGGTATTGTTATACTGCTAATCACGATCACAGCATTGATTCTCGCTTCCTGTGCACCCGCTACACTCCCCCGGGAAGAGCCGGAGGAAGAAAATAAATCTGTAATTCTCTTGCCGGACTATTCAAACAGCAGATACAAGGAAATATATCTGGCAGGTGGATGCTTCTGGGGAGTTGAGGCATACTTCGAAAGGATTATGGGTGTTGAATACACAAATGTTGGCTATGCCAACGGAGAATCAGATGAGACAGACTATTATTCCATTGAGGATACGGGACATGCGGAAACCATTTATCTTGTATACGATCCCGAAAAAATAAGCCTGGAGACACTCTTAACCTATTTCTACGGAATAATTGAGCCCACAAGCGTAAACAAACAGGGAAATGATGTTGGAACCCAGTATAGGTCAGGGATATATTATGTGGACGAAGAGGACCTTGAGATAATATCGATGGTTACAGAAAGAGAGCAGGAGAAATACTCGGAGCCCATAGCTACGGAAATACAAGAGCTTAGAAATTATGTACTTGGAGAGGAATATCATCAGGATTACCTCTATAAGAATCCAAACGGCTATTGCCATATTGACCTCGGCAACATTCCTTCTGAGAAGCCTTATATAAGCCAGAGGGATTATCCAAAACCCTCTGATAAAGAAATCAGGGAGAAATTGACAGACCTTCAATACAGTATAACCCAGGAGGGCAGTACTGAAACTGCTTTCCAGAATCCTTTCTGGAATAATCACGATGAAGGTCTTTATGTGGACATTGTAACTGGAGAACCCTTGTTTCTATCAACTCATAAGTTTGACTCAGGATCAGGATGGCCAAGCTTTACAAGACCAATTGACTGGAATGTGGTGACCCTGCATGGGGATGACTCCTCAGGAATGGAGAGAATTGAAGTAAGAAGCCGTACCGGTGATACCCATCTTGGACACGTGTTTACGGACGGCCCTTTGGAAGAGGGTGGATTGAGATTCTGCATAAACAGTGGTGCTTTGGAGTTCATCTACGCGGATGAACTGGAGCAAAATGGTTACGGCGAGTACCTTGTGTACTTTCAATAACGAGGGGGATTTAAATTGATTAAGATCATGGCGGATTCAACCTGTGACCTGTCAGAGGAAATTGTCGAGAAGTACAATATCGGAGTTGCACCACTAAATATTGAAATTGGAGGGAAGACCTACAAGGACAAAATTGATATTACACCGAATAGGTTCTATGAGCTTCTTCCCACTCTTCAGGAGCTTCCAAGCACATCCATGCCAAGTCCCGAGGAATATCTCAGCATAATTGATGAGGCGATGGCCGAGGGCTATGACCAGTTCCTGATAATCTGCATGTCAAGTGGTACAAGCGGATCCTATCAGTCTGCTGAAATTGCAAAGGGATACTTTTATGACAGGCATCCTGACTCCCAGGCCAAAATACATGTTGTGGACTCCCTGTCCATGAGTCATGGAAGCGGGTGGCTCGTTATGAAATCAGCACAGCTTCTTCAGGAGGGCTATGACTTTGACCGGCTTGTCCGCTTTAATGAAGACAATAAAAAAAGGGTCAAGCACTTTCTATGCGTGGATGACCTGGATAATCTTATTAAAAGCGGGAGACTTTCAAATGCCAGTGCATTTATTGGGAAGATACTGAGAGTAAAGCCAATAATGACCATGAAAAAGAGCAAGGGAGCGATTGTTGCCAAGGAAAGAGGCTGGAACAAGGTTCTCAGATACTATATAAGTGAATTCCAGAAACGCATGGACAGGGAGCAAACAAATTTTATCATAATCGGATATACCTCAGATATCCATATAGCTCATGCGCTCAGGGACAAGGTCAGGCAGGATACGGATTTTGACGGAGACATTTACATTATGCAGATGGGAGTCGCCGTGGGAACCCATGTTGGACTTGGTGGACTATCGATGTTCTTTATGGAGCTTCAGCAGTAGAATTTTCAGGGTGTATCGAGGATACACCCTTTCTCTGTGCCAGATTAGGTGTATAATATAGCTATAGATAAAATAAGCCGGAGGTGTTTTGATGAAATTTGTAACATATAAGTATAGAGAAAGAGAGTACCCTGGAGTCCTTGATGAGGACAGGGAGAAAGTGTACAGCATGGATGAGATGTTTGGGGTAGGAAGGTTTAACAGCCTTGTGGAATTCATAGGATCATCAACAGAAAAGGATCTTAAGAAGGTTGAGAATTC
>JBNJCX010000018.1:0-35192 GCA_051744365.1 Bacillota bacterium | reverse complement strand
TATGCAAATTTCCATTATTTCAATGAAATAATCTATTAAAATAATAAAAAACAAATCAAAAGTATTGGAAAATACAACTTGATTTAAAGAGGAGAGATTTAGATGAAATTTGGAGAAAGATTACAAATCTTGCGAAAAGAAAAAGGCTTTTCTCAGGAAAAGATTGCGGAGGAACTCAATGTATCAAGACAGTCCGTATCAAAATGGGAAAGGGGAGAGTCCTCACCTGAAATGGAAAAGGTTGTTGCTTTAAGTAACATTCTTGGTACATCTACAGATTTTCTGCTAAAGGGGAAAGATGAGAAAGAAAAGACAAGACGCAATAGCAACACTAATAACAAGCCCACATTTAACAGAATCAGTGACTTGATTAATAAAAAAGGATACATTGCAGGGTATATTGTGGCAGGATATTCTGCATTGGTTCTTGTCTTTTCCAGGGTGTTTCATTTTGCTTCAAAAAGTATGATAACGCCACCTGAAGGGTTTGGAGTTACTTTTACAGAGCTTCCAGTACAGTTGAAAATACCACTGTATATTGCCAATGGAATAAGTTTCGCTGCAATAGTAGGAATAATTGGTGGCTTCTGGCTTGCATCCAGACTTAAGAAACATTAACAAGAAATGAAGCGCCGGAAGCGCCGGGGACGGTCCTTTTTGCATCACAACATCAATCAAGGAGGGATTCTAGTGGCAAGGTTAAAGAGAGAAATGAGCCCGACGGGGTATTATCACATTATGATGAGGGGTATCAACAAGGAAATGATATTCAAAAATAATTTCGATAAGAAGAATTACCTTTCACTGATTGAAATAAAAATTGAAGAGGAGGTTCGGGTTGTAGGATTTTGCATCATGGATAATCATGTGCATTTAATTATTAAAGGAAAATTGGAGGACATAGCTGCTTCAATGAAAAGAATCAACACATCATTTGCAATGAGAATAAACAGAAGCTTGGATAGAGTCGGACATGTTTTTCAGGATAGGTATAAAAGTGAGATTATTAATAATGAAGCTCATCTTATCAGTGCCGTAAGGTATGTACACAATAATCCTGTAAATGCAGGAATTACCAAAAATCCACAACAATATGACTGGAGCAGTTATTCTCATTTCCTTCAAGGCAAAAGCAATCTTTTAGATTCTCGAGAAGTTGAGATGATTATGAAGATTATTGGATCGAAGAAACAGTTTCAGGATTTTCATACAGTTGAGGATAAAATTAAGTTCATTGACACAAAGGAAGAATTAGATAGATTGGAGTATTCAAGAGCTCAGAGGATTATTTCTGAGTACCATAGGAATAGAGGCGAAATGGATTCTCAAAATTTAAGAAAAAAACCAGATGAGATGTATCAACTAATAAGAACACTTATGGAAAATACAAGCTTAAGTCACAGGAAGATAGCATCACTGCTAGAAGTAAATAACAATATCGTACATAGATTGAATAGGCGATGATATTTAATGAAGCAAAAAGGACCGTCCCCAGTGCATTGGGATAGAATATTTTGAATTATTGCAGGATTGCTGTCTATAGTAGCGCTTTTGATTATGGTGCTGGCAATTACTGGCACGCTTCATGAGTCAACTAGAGACTTTGTAATGCCTATAATGGGAATACTTATATTCCACGAAGGGTATAACAGATATGAGAAGCAAAAATTATGGGGAATGTTTCTAATGTTACTTTCTGCAGGAGGGTTCTTAGTTATGTTTTGGAGACTAATATCGGCATAAGGAAAGGATGTTATTGTGAAAACCACTAAAATAGTTCTTCTATTGATTGTATTGACTATATTTATGTCAGGCTGTTCAGTAGGTGAGATACCGCTTTCTGAAGTGGACAAGACAGTTATTGAAAATTACATAAGAGATGAGTACAGAACAGGAGGAGTTGCAGGAAATACATTTGTAGCTATTGATATCCTTGGCTCGGATAAATCCAAGGAAGAAGTATATATTTGGGCGCTGATTGAAGAGTACTCATTTGGTGGGACTGACGCAAATCTTGAATCCGGGGCATCCCTACCCTTTGTACTGGAAGTTGATATAGATAATGATGTTATGGAAATAACCAAAAGCAGGATTCCAGGGGATGGATCGATCTTTACAGAAAATGTAAGGGAACTTTTCCCAAAAGAGCTTCACAGCAAGATTTTGGATTATTCAAGTGACCATATTGAGGATCTTATGGATGAAATGGCAACAAAGGTGGAAAAGAGACTTCTAGTCTCACCAGAATACAGACTGGCAGTTGAAAAAGCCATCGAGTATGTAATGGAATCACCATGGGAAAACAGATTGAGAATAGATTTTTCAAAGGTCAATATCGAGGGAGCTCCTGCTGAGCTTTCGGATAGCCTGTGGACATATGATGGACCTGAAGTTTCCAACAGTATTAGTCGTGGTGACATTCTTGTTGAGCTTGGATCTAGAGCAGATCATGACTTTGCGGGGCTAATTTTTGATATAGAAAAAGGGGAGATAATCGGTTATCTCCCCATACAGTAGCTGTTAAGGTTTTTCGTTGATTTTAAAGTCGAATATCTCTGGTCTGTTATAGTGGCCGACCGGATCCCAGTCAAGCTTTGATTCCACGATCATATCCATATCAATTTCTGCCGTAAGAATACCAGGCTCATCAAACAATGGTCCTGCAACGTATTCACCGTAAGGGTCAATAATACAGCTGCCTCCTCTTGACATTACTTCCGGCTGGTTTTCAAGATCCCTGTAATATTTAAGATCAGTGGGATACATTGACTTCTCAACATATTGATTGCTCATAAAGACAAAGCATCTGCCTTCAAATGCTATGTGCCTGAGGGTTGACTGGTATACTTCCCTTTGATCTGCCGTGGGCACTACATAGAGATTTACGCCCTTCATATACATAGCCATTCTGGCCAGGGGCATATAGTTTTCCCAGCATATAAGAGAACCCATCTTGCCATAAGGAGTATCCACAACGGTGATTGTTGATCCATCATCCTCACCCCAGATAACCCGTTCAGCAGCTGTGGGCTTCAATTTTCTGTGCCTTCCCATATAGCCTTCTGGTCCGAAGAAGAGATTGCTGCAATGTAGGGTCCCATCCAAGCCATCTCCGTTCTTTTCAGTAACCCCGATGGATAGGTATATCTGGAGCTCCTTTGTAAGCTCTGACAGCTGGTCAACCTCAGGCCCTGGAACAGCCACGGAGTTTTCGTAATATCTTCTATAGTCTTCCCTTGCCTCCTTGGTCCTGCCGCCTATGACCATCCCAAAGGTGAGTCCTCGCGGATAGCAGGGAATAAAGCTTTCAGGGAACACTATAAGCTTAGAGCCATTCGATGCAGCCCTTCTTGTAAGTGAGATTGTCTTTTCCATGGTTTTTTCAAGGTCAAACAGGACTGGTGAGTCCTGAATTACTGATACTTTTAGCTTCTTTTCCATAAGTATTGCCTCCCTGTAAATCTTACTACATATTTTACACCATTATATCACAGCAACACATCATTCAGTACAATAACAGGAAACTGGAGTCATTTCATTGAAAATATGTTAAAATGTAGATATACGAAGCAGGACAAAACAAAAAGAACCGTCCCCGATGTTTGGGGTAAGGAAGAGTGAGGATATGGATTTAAATATGAGGGTTAAATCATGTTAAGAGACCAGTGATTCTGCCACAGGTTTTGTGGAGATAAAAACAGCTTGTCCTAAATGTAATGGAGATGCTCAGTCTGTTGGATTTAGGACAGTCAAGCATTTGGTAAAGGATGAAATAAGAGATAGAGTAAGAGATAAGGATTATTTTGTATGCCTTGAACAAGACTGTGATGTTGTATACTTTTCTCAAGACAATGAAACTATTTTTAGAAGAAATAACCTTAAGGTCGATGTATGGTTTAAGAAGGATGCAGATCCCAAATATATCTGCTATTGCAGCAAGGTAACTGAAGAACAGATTATTGACTCTGTAGTAGATTGTGGAGCAAAAACTTTTAAGGAAGTTGTAAAAATAACGGGTGCAATGAAAAACTGCAGGTGTAAAAAAACAACCCACTTGGAAAATGCTGTAGTCCACAGATAATTGAAACCATTAAAAAGGCTAAGGAACAATATTAACATAACCATTAATGAAGAATATAATCAGGGGCAAAACAAAAAGAACCGTCCCTGGTGTTTGAGGGGATATATTATGAAAAAGCTGGGAAAAGTAATCCTGACATTATTAATGCTGACCATTGCCGGTACCATGATATTCTTTTCCTTTGAAGAGAATCAGAAATGGTTTGTAAGATACATTGACAGCTTCCGGGACAGGGAGATGCAGGTTGTTGAAAACAGCTATATTTCCGGCGATGGAATAAGGTTCATCAACGGAAGATATCTTTTCTGGAATGGCGAAAAGATATCTGTATCAGATGAGGCTGGAAAGATCCTTTGGGAGAGGACCTTTCTGATGGATGAAGCATTGCTGGATATACGGGATAACCTTATGGGAGTATACGATAGAATTAATGGAGAGGCATTAGTGTTTAATGTTAATGGAGAGATGCTCGCTCACATCGAGGAAGAGGGACCTATTTTTTCATTCAGGGCAGGTAAGAATGGGCATATTATACACTTAAAGGAAGAAGGACGTCAGGTCTTAAAAATATATGACAAAGATGGAACACATAAGAATAATCTCATATACACGAAGGAGTACCCCATAGATTACTATCTTGAAGATGGCTCAGCTGTGGTTACCCTTCTCCATATGGAGGACCAGGGATTGACAACAAAAGTGGTAAGGCACAACGAAGATGTGGAACATGAGCTGTATTCGGTCCGGGACAGGATAATAATTTCTGTGGAGAAGGTAGTAAAGGACAATCTTCTAGTCACAGACTCGGGAATATATCTCCAACAGGATGGAGAAGTAATATGGGGACGCGATTTTCCATTACTAAAGGATGTCAAGGCTGATGGAAATGAAATCTATGTGGTTTATGGTGACAACCTGAAAATCCTAGATCAGGATGGAGCAACATTGTACCAGGAGACATTTGGAATTGATTACAAAAGATTGCATGCCCATGGCAAGTATATGATTATAGTTGGAGAAAGGGACATACTTGTCATGCAACATATGGAAACGGTTGCTAGCTACAGCTTCAGCGCGGATATCCTGGACATTCAAAGTCAATTCAACGACCTGGTTGTTACCACTGAAAATGGTGTAAGCATATTGAGAATAGAGGAAAAGCAAGAAGAAATTGAGGAGGAGCAGAAGTGATAAAGGAAATAGATGCTAAAGGCCTGGCATGTCCAAAGCCTGTAATACTAACAAAAAAAGAGCTCGACCAGATGACAGGTGGGTCCGTGAGGACAACCGTCGACAATGAAACGGCACGGGAAAATATTTCAAAGCTTGCGAATAGTATGGGTTTGGAGTTTTCGATCGAAGAGCTGGGAGGAACCGATTGTGCAATAACCATCCATAAATCAGGGAAAGCGGGGGAAGTGGAACCTGAGATAGCCATGGTCCAGAAAACTGATGGAGGAAGTGTAATTATAATACAGTCAGATCAGATGGGCAAAGGAGATGAGGAGCTGGGGAGCCTTTTAATGAAAAGCTTCGTATATACTGTGAAGGAGACTCTCCCACACCCTGCTGCGATTCTTTTCTATAACAGCGGTGTAAGATTGACAGTAAAGGAAAGCCCGGTTCTGGAGGACCTTCAGGAACTCCTGAAGTCAGGGGTTAAGATAATATCCTGTGGAACCTGCCTTGATTTCTATGGATTAAAGGATAATCTCGCCGTGGGAGATATTTCGAATATGTATACAATATATGAGAAAATGCAGATGGGAACAAATACCATAACGATAGGATGATTGAAATGAGTGAGTTTGGAATACTGACCTTCCAGTCCACCCATCATGCCATGAGGGCAGAGAAGGTGTTGATAAATGAAGGAATTAAGACAAAAACCATACCTACACCCAGGGACATTACCCTGAGTTGCGGCTTGGCTATAAGAATCAACACAGAGGATATTGAGGCAATAAAGAGACTTAAGGATTCAGGAATTCTGGACTTCAAGGAGCTTCATTTCCTGGAGACCGCGGATGGCGAGAGAAGACTGAAAAAATTGGATTAGGGGGTAGTGATGGAGTCATTGAAATACTTATATGACAAGGTGGCACAATCAATCGATTCATTTCTGAAAAATTCAGATGGAAATCTAAATCTTTTTGGGAAATTCATCACTATCATCCTTATATTTATTGGGATGATTATTATAGTGAAACTTGCTAACCGGATTATTGGCAGAACTCTGACAAATAAAAGCTTTAGCAAGTTTCAGATAAGCGATAGAAGAAGGGATACCCTGACCAGTATCCTTAAGAAGGTGGTCAAGTACACCTTGTTTTTTATCGGAATAGTGATGGCATTGGAAATTTTAAACATAAACACTGCATCCATAATTGCGACAGCTGGTATAGGTGGTCTTGCAATAGGATTTGGAGCCCAGTCCCTTGTAAAGGATATAATCACAGGATTCTTTATACTGCTTGAAGACCAGTATGCAGTAGGTGACTATGTCCAGATAGACTCCAAGGAGGGACTTGTCGAGGAACTTGGAATACGTGTTACAAAAATCAGGGACTTCACAGGAGAACTTCACATTATACCAAACAGTACAATAACAGTTGTTACCAACAGGACAAGAGGAGCTATGAGAGCGCTGGTGGACATGTCAATTGCATTTGAAGCAGATATTGACAGAGCAATCCAAGTCATGGAGAGAATCAGCACCGAAATTGCAGAGTCCAATGACAATGTCATAGAAGGTCCTACAGTACTTGGAGTTGCAAGCTTCGGTAGCTCGGATGTTGTTATAAGAGCCATAGCCAAGACAAAGCCCATGGAGCAGTGGGCTATTGAAAGGGAAATGAGAAAGAAGTACAAACAGGCGTTTGACCAGCAGGGAATTGAGATTCCGTACTCAAAGATTGTAGTGTATGGGGGTGAAAAACAGTAATGCTATATTACAAAGTTGGAGATCAGGTCACCTTGAAGAAAGGTCATCCCTGTGGTGAGAACCGTTGGGAAATTTTAAGAACAGGTGTTGATATAAAGCTGAAGTGCATGGGTTGCGAGAGACAAATATGGCTTACGAGAATTGAATTTGAAAAAAGAGTCCGTAAGATTCTTGTGGATGAAAAATGGATAAGTATTGTCCATCATAAGCCTGAGGATAAGTCTGAATAAAGAAGGTGGATTTTATAAAATGATATCTTTTAGGTTGAAACTTTGCCTAAAAAAAGCCGGTAAAATCGTTTCTGAGGCTTTTGACAATTGATGGAGTTTACAAGTTATTTATTTTGTCGCATCATACAGAATTACATTCTGAATTGCAGAAGAATAAAGACATAGTTATCAATAAAATAGGTTAGTGTTGTATAATCAAAGGGAGAATATTTCTCTCTTTTTTGTTTTTTGATGCAACTTTTTCTAAAAAATTACGTCTAAAGTATAAGGAGGGTTGAAGGTGACAGAAAACCAGATGATTGATGAACTTATAAAAGGCGAGGAACAGGCCTTTGTACAATTGATGCAGCTGTACGGAAACAAGCTTCTTGGGACCTGTTATCTGATACTCAAAGACAGGGAAGAGGCAGAGGATGTGGTCCAGGAGACATTTGTGCGGGTGTTTAAGAATATCAAAAGCTTTAAAAGGAGCAGCAATCTCTACACATGGATATACAGGATAGCAATCAATATATCAAGAGACAAACTTAGAAAAAGATCATATGATCTAAGTCTAAACGAAGAAATAATTGGTGATGAGAACATAGAAAGCCTGGTTGAGCATAAATTGGAACTTGTGGAGCTTAAAAGCAGATTAGCGGCATTGAATCCAATATACAGGGAAGTGCTGGTGCTGTTCTATTATCAGGAATTGTCAATAGCTGAAATATCAAATCTATTGAATGAAAAGGAAGGAACCATAAAAAGCAGGCTATCCCGGGCAAGGAATATACTTGCCCAGGAAATACAGAGAGGAGGTACTGAAGATGAAAAGGAATGATTTTCTAAAGAATGATATAGAAAAAATATTCGATGAAAAAGCAGCTGAAATGGAATTTACAAACCAGATGATGGAAAGTGTCCTTAACAAGACTACTAGATCAAATTTTGGGAAGCTAAGAAGAATTCTTAACTACGAGCTTCAGATACCACTTGTGCCAGCAGCTGTTGGAATAGCAGCACTTTTGGCAATATCGATTCTACCGGAGGGAATCCTTGAAAAGCAAAACAATTTCACTTCAATCGATATTGCAGGATCCCAGGTTCTGATTCAACAAGACAGAGAGGTGACTAAGAGATGAAAATAAGAATAAAGGTAAAGACTCTTCTTCTCGTACTCCTTGTTTTTGCTGTAGCCTATCTTTGGATTATTCCACAAAGCACACTTGCCATTGCGAGATATTTGGATAAGAAGGACTCACCAAGGGCAGATCTCTTCTTTGAGAGACACATCAAGATGGATGATTCCATCGAAGGAAGGTTGGATTATGCAAAAAGCCTTGTAAAGAGTTTCCAGAAGTTCACCATCTACCAGCAGGGCTGGGGTGGAGGAGAGGAAACGAGCCAGGAAGATATGGCAAAGGCTGAAGAACTACTGAAAGAAATTCTTAAAAAAGATCCATCACGCAATGAAGAAAAACTATACATGCAAGCATACACGATGCTTATGGATATTTCCATAGCCAATGGTGATGCTAAAACACTTAGGGAGCTTGTTGAATATGGTGAAAAGGAGAACGACCTAAGAGATGATTCACTAATCTACAAAGCCTATCTCCACTTTGTAGAAAGGGAATTTGATGAAGCTAAAAATATAATTAGTAAACTTGAAGATGAAGGACTGGATGATCCAAGATTTGAAATTATTCTGGCAGAAATCAATCTTGCAGAAGGGAATGTCCAGGAGGCAAAAGAGCAGTATAAATTATTTCAGAACAGGGATTGGAGACTGGTAGAAGACAGTTACTTTGCTTCAGGAGCATATAACAGCAGAAATTATTGGCTTGAGGAATCAGAGGATTTGCTCTCTGGTAATAACAAGATAAAGGGAAGAGTAACATATGAAGGTGAGCCCATGGCATTTGTGGAGGTTTATATTCTGAATGCAGATGGAGGGATTAGAATCGGCAGAGAAAGCTATGTTGCAATTACCGATGAAAACGGATACTTTGAAACAATGGGCCTGGCAGATGGAATCTATGATGTGGGGCTGGGCCTTGACTCGAGTCTTTTAACAGACAAGGTCTTTCAAAGAAGCGAAACCGGGTATGTTGACTTGACTCAAAATGACGAGTATATTGAATACACCTTCAGAAGAACCTTCCAGGTTTATTCACCCCAGCCAGGTGAAATTGTAGAAGATGACGAGTTTACTGCATCCTGGGAAGAGGTGGCTGATGCAGCGTACTATACTGTCGAACCTGTTATATTTTCAAATCCATTGGAGAAAACAGGAGGGTCATTTAGAAGTCCCATTGAGGATGTGAATGGAGAAGACAGATTTAAGGAAACTACTGCTAAATTTAGAATATCGGATTGCAGAAACCAAACAGGGGGGATGTCATTTGAAGGAGAGGAATGGATTTTAGGATCAAGTGCAGTACTGGGGAAATTCCTTCCGGGAGGGGAATACCCAATAATTGTTAACGCCTACGACTCAGAGAATCTTCTCTTAACAAGCAGCTTCCCCATGAGAACATACTACGATGAAATTCCAAGTATAGTAATTGAAGGGGAGCTTTCAGAAGGACAAAAGCTTGTTGCAGAAATGAAGTATCCAGAGGCAATTGAGCATTATGAGAATATCCTGGAAGATAATCCAGATAATATTGAAGGGATTTCAAGCCTTGTAAAAATTTATGGAATAGGCTGGAAAAAAGGTGAAAAGAACCTTGGAAGAGCTTTTGAACTTATCGAAGGAATAGATGATGAAAAGCTGAAAGCGGATCTTCTAAACAGTGTTCTTTCACAAATGGATACAGAAGAGATTCTGGAATTTGAAAACCAGGTAAGGGAAGGAATAGAAATCTTAAGGCAGTATGACAAGGATAACAGCTATTACAATAAATACAAGCTTTACCTTGCCAAGGAAGATTATAGGGGAGCCAGGGATGCATTGGAGAATCTTGAAAATTTCTTGCCTGATAGCTTGATATTTCTCCACATATACTTGGGGGATTATGACCTGGCAGTTGAAAGACTTCTTGATGCGAGATTCTATCCTTCAAGACTCCAGGGAGATGCTATTATAAGCGCCATTCTTGGACTTGGAGAAAATACTCCTCCAGATGAGGAAATGGAAGCTCTAAAGGAATTCCTCCTGGAAATGATAAAAGGCGGAGCCTATGAAAACAGAAATGAAATCTACGACAAACTTGTAGAAAGTGTACAGAATCAGGATATTCTAACTATTGCGGATGAAATTTACAATGCAAGGCATTGGAATTATTGATTAGCCACACTAATCTCCTTTCTTCTGGGTATATTAATAATATCCAGAATGAGAGGAGATTTGTTTATGAAAAATTTCAGTTTTTACTCACCAACCATGATCAAGTTTGGAAAAGGGAGCATTGTAAACCTGCAAGAACTTGTGGAAGGTAAATATGAAAGAGTACTTCTTCATTACGGAGGAGGTAGTATAAAGAAGAACGTCATATATGACCAGACCATTGAACAACTTAATAACTCCGGAGTTGAGGTATTTGAGCTTAGAGGGGTAAAGCCTAACCCTTCACTGTCTATGGTTAGGGAAGGAATCCAGATTGCAAAGGAAAAGAAAATTGACCTTGTACTTGCAGTGGGTGGGGGAAGTGTAATAGACTCTGCCAAGGCAATTGCCCTCGGTACAGTTACAGAAGCAGATATCTGGGATTATTTTCTCGGCAAGGAAAGAGTTGAGAAGGCTCTGCCTGTGGGAGTTGTACTTACTATCCCCGGAACAGGAAGCGAAGCAAGCATGGGAAGTGTTATAACAAATGAAGATGAAAGCATGAAGCTTTCAGTCAACCATGACCTTTTAAGGCCGATTTTCGCCATAATGGATCCTGAATACACCATAACTCTTTCAAGGGAACAGACCTTTGCAGGGGTAATGGATATATTGTCTCATGTGTTTGAAAGGTATTTTACTCATACAGAAAATGTTGAATTGACTGACAGCCTTGCAGAAGCAACAATGAAAACTGTAATTAATAACGCCTGTAAGCTTCTTAAGAATCCAAGGGATTATAATGCGAGAGCTGAAATCATGATAGCTGGAACCCTAGCCCACAACGGACTACTCGGCATTGGAAGAGAGGACGATTGGGCAAGCCATCAACTTGGGCACCAGCTGAGTGCGCTTTATGGAGCTACACATGGAGTAACACTTGGGATAATATTCCCGGCATGGATGAAATATGTGTACAGGGAGAACCTGGATATATTCAACAAGTTTGCTGTAAATGTATTTGGCGTACTTGCTGCAGGAAAAACAAGGGAGCATATAGCTCTTGAAGGCATCCGACGCTTTGAAGATTTCCTCAAGAAAATCGGCTTGCCAAGGACCTTGACTGAGGCGGGACTTCCCACAAATGAATTTGATAGAATGGCAGACCTTGCCATGACCATGGGAAGCTTCGGTGCCCTCAAGACCATAAACAGGGAGGACGCAATTGAGATTTACAAACTGGCGGAATAATCAATAGGGCCTTTGTTTTAAGGCCCTTATTTTTAATCCAGCAATCTGGTATAATTGAAGAAGATGAACAAAGGAGGACAAAATCATGAGATACGCTTACGGATACTACAAGAAAGCAGCGGACTATATAAAAGAAAGAATCGGGGGCGAGGTCCATATTGGTCTTATCCTGGGTTCAAGTCTTGGAGGATTGGCTGATAAAATAAAGGATCCGGTAATAATTGACTACAAGGATATTCCAAACTTTCTGCTTTCGACGGTGGAGAGCCATGCAGGCAAGCTGATAGTGGGAAATCTCGGAGAAAAGAGAATAATATGTATGAGTGGAAGGTTTCACTACTACGAAGGCTATGAATTTGAAAAACTGGCAATACCCATAAGGGTGTTCAGGCTGCTTGGAGTAAAGACGCTAATACTTACAAACGCAGCAGGCGCAATCAATACTGAGATGGCTCCGGGAGACATTATGCTCATAAATGACCATATTAAGCTCCAGCCCCAAAGTCCTGTCAGAGGTCATAATATTCCTGAACTTGGGCCAAGATTCTTTGATGTTACCGATATGTACACAAAAAAATTGAGGGATCTTGCGAAGAAAATAAGCAAAAGAGAAGATATCGAACTGAAGGAAGGCGTATATTTCTATGCTACCGGACCTCAGTTTGAAACCCCAGCAGAAATAAGAGCTATGAGGATTCTTGGTGGGGATGCAGTGGGAATGTCCACAGTAACAGAAGCAATTACCGCCGTCCACTGTGGAATAAGGGTTCTTGGTATATCCCTTATATCAAACATGGCTGCAGGGATTACAGGAGACCCAGTCACAACCCAGGAGGTCAACGAAGTGGGAGAAAGGTCAGAGGAAAAGGTTGAACAATTGATTAAGGAAATTATCAAAGAACTTTAGGAGGTGCAGGTTGTGAGACAAGACAGAGACCTCGCGTTTATGCTTCAATACGAAAATGTTGCATGGTATGAGGATGGAAAGGTAAAGATTCTGGACAGAAGGGTCTATCCCACTACAATTAGGTATAAGGTATGCAATACCCATAAAGAGGTTGCACAGGCAATAACAGACATGGTAACCCAAAGTGCAGGGCCTTATACCGCAGCTGGAATGGGAATGGCATTGGCAGCATATGAGGCAAAGGATATGAAGGAAGATTCACAGCTTCAGTACTTAAAAGATGCAGCAAATGCCATAGCAACTGCAAGACCCACCACAACAAAGAGAATGAGAATAATCGTGGATGGATGTCTGGATATTGCGGAAAAAGCCATTAAGGAAGGCAGAAAGGTCGACGAAGCAATCTTTCTTCATACTGTAGACCACACTGAAAACAGATACCGGAGAATAGGCAAGGTGGCAGTAAATCTTGTGGACCTTTTCCCGGACAAGGGAACCATTATGACTCAGTGCTTCGGAGAGACCATTGTAGGGTTAATGCTCAGGGAAGCCAAGGAAAGAAAAAAGGATATAAAGGTTATCTGCCCCGAAACCAGACCTTATTTCCAGGGAGCAAGACTGACAGCCAGCGTGGCTCAGGATCAGGGATTTGATACCACGGTCATAACAGACAACATGCCTGCATATGTAATGGGAAAAATGAAGGTTGACCTGTTCACATCTGCAGCTGATGCAATCTGCCTTGACGGATATATCGTAAACAAGATAGGTACCTATCAGCTAGCCATCGTTTCCAAGTACCTTGGAATTCCGTATTTTGTCACAGGGATTCCCGATAAGGGCCATGAGACAATAGACACTGTAACAATTGAGGAGAGGGATCCGGAATTTGTGCTCCAGGCAATGGGTGTAAGAACTGCTATGGAGGGAGTGAAAGGGTATTATCCTTCCTTTGATGCCACTCCGCCTCATCTTGTCAGTGGAGTTGTAACGGATAGAGGGATTTTCTCCGCATATGACCTGCACAGGTATTTCCATAAGGGAGAAAAAGCAGAGCTGGTTCTTTAAATGGCCTGGACAATTCTCAATAGAAAGTGTAAACTATAAGTAACAGAAGGAAAAGGTTTTCCGAATAAAAATGGAGGTGTTTTTATGGCGTTAAAATACGCAAAAAGAATGGAAAATATGAAAGCTTCAGAAATACGGGAGTTATTGAAGGTCGCAGCACAGCCTGGAATAATATCATTTGGAGGAGGCTTCCCAGCACCTGAGCTGTTCCCGGTTAAAGAGATGTTATCAGTATCAGAAGAAGTTATTGAAACAATGGGAGCCAAAGCCCTACAATACGGACCAACAGAAGGGTATCAGCCCTTGAGAGCTGCCATATCAAAGAGAATGGAGAAGATGCAGGCTAAAGTTAATGCCGAAGATATACTAGTTACAAGTGGTTCACAACAGGGACTTGATTTTTCAGCGAAGCTGTTCATCAACCCAGGTGATACTATAATTCTGGAAAAACCAAGCTATCTTGGAGCAATCAATGCGTTCAAGGCATACGAACCAAACTTTATAGATATAGAGCTTGAGGATGACGGAATGAATATGGAAGAGCTTGAAGAGGCTCTAAAAACAGGTCCAAACGTAAGATTTATCTATGTCATACCTGATTTCCAGAATCCAACAGGGAAAACATGGTCTGTTGAAAAGAGGAAAAAGCTTATTGAGCTGGGAAATAAATATGATGTTGCTATAATTGAGGACAATCCTTATGGAGAACTTAGATACGAAGGAGAGCTGCTACCATCAATCAAACACTTTGATACTGAGGGAAGAGTAATTTATCTGGGAACCTTCTCAAAGATTCTTTGCCCTGGATACAGACTCGGATGGATTGCGGCATCGCCTGAAATACTAAACAAATACGTGCTTATGAAGCAGGGCGCAGACCTTCAGTCAAGCACTATTTCGCAGATGGAAGTTGCCATGTTCCTTGAGAAGTATGATATTGATAAGCATATTGAAAAAATCAAGGAAGTTTATCTTAGAAGAAGAGACCTGATGATAAATGTGATGAAGGAAGAGTTTCCTGAGGGTGTAACATACACAGTACCTGAAGGAGGACTGTTCACCTGGGTTACAATGCCAGAACGTATCAATGCCAGAGACCTTGCTGTTAAGGCATTGGAGAGGAAAGTGGCCTTTGTACCTGGAGGATCATTCTATGCCAACGGAGGACATGAAAACAGCATGAGATTGAACTACTCAGCTATGGAAGATGACAAAATTGTTGAAGGAATGAAGAGACTTGCAGAGGTGCTAAAGGAAGCGATGAAGTAAGAAAATAGTCCCCGGAAATTTTATTTCCGGGGACTATTTGTCTGGAGTGAGTGTTATGGTTAAGAGGAAAGCACTTGATAAGAGATATGTATACCTAAGGGACAACCAAAGGTGCTATTATTGTGGAAAACCTTTAAAGCCAGGCCAGATGACCATGGATCACTACCAACCCCGCTCAGAAGGAGGTACAGACGATTACTTCAACCTTGTTTCCTCCTGTAGGCTGTGCAATAAATACAAGAAAAACATCATTCCCGTGGATAAGGACATGGTCCATCTAAAACTTTTCCACAGGGCGTGGAAGGATAATAAGCTGGTATGGGCTGTCAAGGGATTCAAGAAAATGGAGCCCCAGGAAATAATCTCCAAAGTGTATTGCATTGTTTGCAAGGCCGATCACTCTATCGCAAAAAATAATAAACAAACATTGTTCATTAAGAACAATGTCATCTTCAGAATGGACGGGGATAGGTTAAATACCCTCTAATCCTATCTCTTGTCATGCCTTAAATTTTCCATTACGATTACTAAGTTGTTGTTTCCACACAGTTGTTGTACACTTTTATGCATTTTTTGATGTATTTTAGAGTCCGTCTGGTGGCTTCTTTCGGGGTGTATTCCACTTGCTTGGTAAGGACCCGTTGCAGCATGCTCTGGTAAATGAGGAGGGTCATTTCATTTAGTTCTTCCAGCACTTCCTCCTGAAGAAAACCCTCATTCACACAGTTTTTCAGCAATGCCAGGTTTCGTTGGTCCAAGTTCTGGTTCAGCAGCATAGGATTCAGTTCTTCCCCCAGTTCTTTCATTTCCTCCGGAAAGATATCGTAGTACTCCTGCATCATGTTTTGAAGAGGCTGATTAAACTGTTTAAAAAACAGGGTGTTGTAGACTCGGGGGTTCTGGAAGGAATGGTAGCAGAAAACTTCCCAGATGAGGAAATACTTATCCAGGGCATCTTTGGCATCCTTGATGTAATCTCCCAGGTGTACCAAATAAATCTTGAGGTGATTTAACAGTGCAAAGAAAATCAGGTGATCCAGATTCTCAAAATAATTATACATGGTGGAGCTGTTATAGCCGGCAATATCGGCCACCTTTCTGGTGGTTATACCTTCAATGCCTTCCTCGTCAATGATTTGGGTGGCCGCCTCAATGAAATAAGTCATAATGCGACGTTTTTGGATGGTTTTCTTATCAGGACTGATCAATTTTTTCACCACATTTCCTATTTTTTAGAAACTTTATTCATTATATCAAATTCAAGAGGAAAAAGGCAAGTTCAGAACTTTCTAAAAATAATCATGATTATTGAATAAACATGTTTACAATGTGTGGCTAGATATGATATTATTTTATCAAAGCTAATAATAAAAATATCTTTACAGAAGGAAAGGAGTGTCAAGGGAATGAAATTGGAGTTGGGTAACTTTTACGTCAAGGACATTATTTTTGGTGCAGACACCAGTTATAAAGATGGCGTTCTCACCATTAACAAAGAAGAGGCACTACAAGTGGTACGAGAAGATGAACACATTACGGAAGCTGACCTGGTAATTGTGAAGCCGGGTGACATGGTACGCATTGTACCAGTGAAAGAAGCCATTGAACCCCGCTATCGTGTGGGCGGAGGACCTGTGTTTCCAGGGGTGACCGGTGATTTAATGCAGACGGGCAATGGCCGGACATTAGCTCTTAAAAACATGAGTGTGCTGGCAGTGGGCAAACACTGGGGCGGATTCCAGGATGGCTTGATCGACATGGGAGGAGAAGGTGCCAAATATACCTATTACTCCCAGCTGATGAATGTCTGCCTAGTGGCTGATACGGATGAATTGAAGGAACAACGTGAACAACAAAAGAAAAACCATGCCCTGCGATGGAGCGGTATGCGTCTGGCGGAATACCTGGGTAAAACCGTGGCAGAGCAAAGTCCTGATGAAGTTGAAACATATGAGCTGGCACCGGTGACCAAGCGAACTGAGGGAGAAGACAATCTGCCAAATGTGGTCATGGTACTTCAGCCCCAGTCACAAATGGAAGAACTGGGTTACAATGACCTGGTATATGGATGGGATTCAAATCGAATGCTACCCACTTTTATGCACCCCAATGAAGTGCTGGACGGCTGCATAATTTCTGGTTCCTTCATGCCATGCTCCTCCAAATGGGCTACCTATGATTTCCAGAATTATCCCATGATCAAGCGCCTTTACCAGGAACATGGGAAAACCGTGAACTTCTTAGGCGTGATTATGTCAAATCTGAACGTAGCTTTAGAGCAAAAAGAAAGGGCTGCTCTATTTGTGGCTTCCATGGCCAAGAACTTGGGTGCGGATGCTGCCATAGTGGCAGAAGAGGGTTATGGTAACCCGGATGCAGACTATACAGCCTGCCTGGTGGCCCTTGAAAATGAAGGTATTAAAACTGTTGGATTATCTAACGAATGTACCGGCCGAGACGGCGCTTCCCAGCCATTGGTTTCCATGGACGCCAAAGCTGATGCCATGGTATCAACAGGCAATGTATCCGAAATAATAGAACTGCCTCCAATGCCTGTGGTCATTGGAGAACTGGAATCATTGGCCCGTGATGGCCTTTCCGGAGGATGGGATAATGATGCTGTGTTAGGCTCATCGGTGCGTGAAGATGGATCAGTTATTATGGAAAACAATGCCATGTTCTGTGGTGACCAGGTTGTAGGCTGGTCCACTAAGACAATGGTTGAGTATTAGGAGGTGTGTGGACAGTGAAAAAAGCGATTATATATCTGAATCAGTTTTTTGGACAGGTAGGTGGCGAGGAAATGGCCGACCATACCCCGGAAATCCGGGAAGGACTGGTGGGTCCAGCCATGGAATTGGACAAGCAGTTAGGAGAAGATTTCCAGGTGACCCACACCGTCATATGTGGGGACAACTTCATGGGATCTCATCAGGAAGAAGCCACTGAGATGATTAAAGGTTTCCTGAAAGACAAAGAAGTGGACTTTTTCTTTGCAGGACCGGCTTTTAGGGCAGGCCGTTACGGTGCTGCCTGCGGACATGTCGGCCGTGCTGTTCAGAAGATGTTCCCTGAAGCCGTGGTAATCACTTCCATGGATGAAGAAAACCCAGGCGTGGAAATGTTCCGCAAGGACATGTTTGTGTTCAAAGGCGGCGCCAGTGCCGCTGCAATGCGAAAAGACATTAAAGCCATGGCGCAGTTTGCTCAGAAATTGGCCAAAGGTGAAGAAATCACAACTGCCGAAGAGGAAGGTTACTTCGGCAGAGGCAAAAGGAAGCAATTCTTCCTGGATCCTCCTATACCAGCGACTGAGCGTGTTATCGACATGCTGCTGAAAAAGATCAATGGTGAACCTTTTGAAACAGAACTGCCAGTTCCTGTCACCGACCTGGTACCTGTGGCACCTCCAGTGGCTAAGGAAAAATTATCAGAAGCCACAATTGCCATTGTCACTTCCGGCGGAATCGTGCCTATGGGCAACCCGGACAGAATCCAGTCAGCTTCTGCAACAAAGTGGGGTAAATACGATGTATCTGGTGTTGACGACCTGAAAGTTGGGGAGTACCAGACTATCCATGCGGGATTCGACCCTATGGCGGCCAATGCCGATCCGGATGTCATTGTGCCTCTGGATGCTATGCGTCAGTATGAAAAAGAAGGCAAAATAAAAGAAATGTACAAGTATTTCTACTCCACCGTGGGCACCGGCACCACCCAGAAAGAAGCCGCCCGCATGGGAGCTGAAATTGCTGCAGAGCTTAATGAAGCAGGGGTTGACGGCGTATTGCTTGTCGCCACCTGAGGTACCTGTACTCGTTGCGGTGCAACGATGCTGAGAGAAATTGAAAAAGCAGGTATCCCCATTGTGTTGATGGCTAACCTGATTCCGGTCGCAACCAGTGTAGGGGTCAACAAAATGGTTCCCACCATTTCCATCCCTTACCCCCTGGGTGACCCTGCAACACCTTTGGAAGAGCAGTACAAACTTCGCTACCACCGGGTTGGTGTGGCCCTGGATGCCTTAACAGCAGATATCTCCGAACCTACCCTGTTCAAAACTAAAATATAACTGATATAGCAACAAATCAGGAACCTCTGCCGCAGCATAGGATGTTCAAACCAGCTGCGGCAGAGGGTTACATATTATTAAATCAATACGTAAAGGAGTGTATGCTCAATGAAGGAGAAAAAAGTATCGAACGACGTCTTTATCATATCCCTTATCTTTTCCCTGGCCATCGTTGCATGGGGAATTTTTGCACCAGGTAATTTTGGAAATGTTGCCAACGGCCTGTTTAGTTTTCTAGTGAAGAATTTCAGCTGGCTGTACATGATTTCCATGTTTGTTTTTGTTGCCTTTAGCATTTACCTTGCCTTCAGCAAGTACGGAGCCATTAAGCTGGGCCCGGACGATTCCACGCCGGAATTCTCCACTAGTTCCTGGTTTGCAATGCTTTTTGGTGCAGGAATGGGCATTGGGCTGGTATTCTGGGGAGCCGCTGAACCCCTGAACCATTTTATCGCGCCAATTGGTGCGGTACCAGGCAGCTCAGAAGCCGCCAACTTCGCAATGCGTATCTCATTTCTTCACTGGGGCTTCCACCCTTGGGCCAACTACGCTGTTCTGGCTATGGCGTTAGGTTATTTCCAGTATCGTAAGGGTGCACCAGGACTCATCAGCAGTATTTTCACACCACTTATTGGTGAAAAAGGTGTGAAGGGACCCATTGGTAAAACCATCGACATCCTAGCCATTTTTGCCACAGTGGCAGGAGTTGCGACATCTTTGGGTTTGGGAGCCATGCAGATCAATGGCGGGTTGAACTTCCTGTTCGGCATCCCCAACACCTTGACGGTTCAAATCATCATTGTTGCCGTGGTAACTGTCATCTTCATCTGGACAGCAGTATCCGGTATTGAAAAAGGTATCAAGCTGCTGGGTGACATTAACCTGAAAGTGGCCATTCTAATGCTGGTCCTTGCCATTATTGTAGGGCCCACTGTTGCCATAATCAACACCCTTGTGGGTGGATTCGGCCGGTACCTCAGTGGTGTCATCAACGACAGCTTTTACCTGAATCCATTTGGGGACAATTCCTGGATCGGTTGGTGGACTGTGTTTTACTGGGCCTGGTGGATTGCTTGGGCACCATTTGTCGGCACCTTTATTGCCCGGATTTCCAAAGGTCGAACAATCCGTGAGTTCGTGGCAGGGGTTATTGTGGCACCTGCGCTTGGCTCTTTTGTCTGGTTTTCTGTATTTGGAGGCATGGGCCTGAACTTGGGGCTGGAAATTGCCACAGAAGCAGCGGCAGTCACGGAAACTGCACTCTTTGTGGTACTGAGCAACTACCCTCTGGGTAGAATTGTTTCCTTGTTGGCCACCTTCTTGCTGGGCACCTTCTTTATCACCTCAGCCAATTCAGCCACTTTTGTATTGGGTATGTTCAGCTCCGGCGGAGATCTAAACCCTTCTAATAGCAAGAAAATTTTATGGGGTCTGGTGATGTCAGGAGTTGCTGTGTCTCTAATGGTAGCCGGCGGCTTGAGCACATTGCAAATTGCCTCTATTGCCGCGGCGTTCCCATTCTGCTTTGTTATGCTGGCAGCCTGCTATTCTTTGCTGAAAGCATTAAAAGCTGATGAACTGATTACTGAAGGTAAGCCGGTTTTGGCAGAAACCATCGAAGAAGTCACTTCTGAACCTGCTTCAAAATAGGCAACCTTACAACTAAAATATGAGAAGCAGTGTTATTATTTAAGCAAAAAAGAGATTTAACGCTATTAATGTATATATAAGCACCTTATATGCTGGGATTTCGCCGGTATTAATTGAATATAGCCTGTAATTATAGAGAGAAGATTTAGTAGAATAATATATAGTAAAAAGGTATTCCTTAATTGGAATACCTTTTTTTAAGCGTGCGCCCGGCATGGGTGTAATCTAACGGGTGAAAGTCCCGAGTGCGGGTTGATAGTGCCAAGCACATAGCCAAGAGCAAGGGTGTCCTCGGCGACGAGGAATCTGAAGGAAGCTGGAGGCAAACTTCCGGTCTGACGAACAGAAATCACATTAGGCAGATGTAGATTGGGTAATGTTGCGCTACAAACCAAAGCCCTAAACTATTCGGGAATCTACAATGTAAATGTGGCAGATATATGGAAGGAAAGATTGCATTCTTACCCGGGGAGGTCTCATGGACATGCGGAAACAGAGTATGAAGCACGGTTGAAACAAGATTTATCATGAGAAATACCCTCACCTATTGATGTCATCTGCTCATAAATTCGCAGGACATCGATGGCTGGGGCAGACCCTCAGCAGAAGCCATAGTACCCTACGTAGTCGACGTCGTAAGGGAAGGGTTGAACTTTAGGAGGTGAAAGTAAATGAAAGTTACTGATGATGAAATAAAATACAGACAACTTCATATAGAAGGCTGCCTGCAAAAGGTACCTGCGGAACAGGGAGAATATGCAGGAGCGTATGGTTCATCGAGGATAACTGAAAATAACATCACCGACACAAACCTGTTAGAGGATACATTGCTGGAAAAGATAAGGGAAAATCAAATTCCTGGGATTCGGGTTCTATGTATACAAGGGCGAGACAAGATTCAGAGTGCATCCAAAAGCTATAAAGAAAATGAAATCCAGAGTTAAGGAACTGACAGCCAGAAGCCAAGGAATTAGTAACAGCGAAAGGCCCAAGAAACTTGGTATAGAGAAAGAGAAAGCCTGGGAATTTGCAAACACAAGAAAAGGCTACTGGCGAATTGTCAATAGCCCCATTCTGAGACGCTCTATTACAAATGATAAGCTTAGTTATCGTGATTACCAATTCTTCTTTGATTATTACAAGCAGGTACGTGTAAACTAGAGAAGCGCCGTATACGGAACCCTACGTACGGTGCTGTGAGAGGTCGGAAGATGAAATAATCATCTTCCTCCTACTCGATTATTTGGGAAGAGCTACAGTAATAGTTGTTCCATTGCCAGGGCTGCTTTTTAGATTAATCGTACCCCCGTGACTTTGAACAATATGCTTTACAATTGAAAGGCCAAGACCGGAACCACCTGCCTTCTTGGAGCGACTTTTGTCTACTTGGTAGAAACGCTCAAAGATTCTTGTTTGATCTTCTTTGGGTATGCCTATTCCCGTATCTGCAACCTGGAGTATACCTTGATCCCGTTTTTCCTGAACTGTCAGGACGACACTTCCGCCATCATCAGTGTACTTGATGCTGTTATCCACCAGATTATATACAAGATCTTCCAGCATTCGTCTGTTTCCTTTTATTGACACAGGCTCGCCTTGGAACTGAAGTGTCAGGTTCTTTTGACTTGCCCTGAATTCCAGCTGATGGATGATTCCCATTGCCAGCCTTTCCAGTGCAATATCCTCAAAGTCCTGCTTCGAAAATCCTGAATCAAGACGGGACAGGCTGATAATATCGTCAATAAGCTCGAGGAGCCTTGTTCCTTCCTTTCGGATTATATTTGCAAATTTTATGGTGTCCTCTTTTGCAGTTGAACCGGAAGCTATCATTTCAGCAAAGCCGTTGATACTTGTAAGAGGAGTTTTCAACTCGTGGGAAACATTTGCAGTGAATTCCCTGCGGGCTTCTTCAGCCTCTCTGAGCTCGCTAATAGCCATATCGATTTGCCGTTTTTGATGGTCTATTGTCTGTACAAAGGGCCTTACCTCAGGATATATGGATGACTCCGGCACCTTGTTACCCGAAAGTATCCCTTCAATGCCGTCGGCTGCCTTCTTTAAGGGAGCGAGAATCATATCCGTCAACCTACTGGACAAAACAAAGAGGATCACCAGAAGAAATACAAGAATTCCAATCATGGCAGGGATCATAGCTATGAAAATCTCCCCAATAGATACCATGCTTGGATTTCCAACGCCTGAGTAATAGTCATCCATGAGAAACGAAAGCACAAATAGAGTCACCAGCATGGTAATTGCCATTACTGAGGCAAGATATGCATATATCCTCTTTTCCATCTAAGCTCCACCTCCAAACTTGTAGCCGATGCCCCTGACTGTTTCGATAAATTCTCCACTGTCGCCAAGTTTCATACGCAAAGTACGGATATGGACATCTACAGTACGGGTTTCTCCTTCAAAGTCAAAGCCCCACACTTCATTCATTATTTTGTCCCTGGAAAGAACAATCCCCTGATTGCTCATTAAATAGTGAAGAAGGTCAAATTCCTTTGGGGTGAGGACAACTTCTCTTTCCTCTTCCATAACCTTGTGCTGCTGGGTATCGATGCATACTCCATGAAGACAAATCTGCCCAGAGGTCTCTCTCTTGCCGGACCTTCGAAGCACGGCCTTTATTCTTGAAAGCAGCTCCATTACTCCAAAGGGCTTGTCCATATAATCGTCAGCACCCATATCAAGGGCGCGGACCTTGTCGAACTCATTTGTCTTTGATGTAAGCATTATAATTGGTATATAGGAAGTACGGGGATTATTCTTCACCCTTGATAGTATTTCATAACCATCCTCACCAGGCAGCATAATATCAAGAAGCATCAAATCCGGAAGAGTCTGGAAATCAAGTTCCTTTCCGTTTTCAAATCCAATTGCTTCAAACCCTGCGTTCTTAAGGGCATAGAGTATTAATTCCCTTATGCTTTCATCGTCCTCCACACAATATATCAGGCTCATCTATTTCAACTCCCGTTGTAGTGGTCTCCTGTAATGGCATAATAAACCCATTCTGCTATATTCTGGGCATGATCACCAATTCTCTCAAAATATTTCGCTATCATCATAAAATCTATTGCCTGTTCACTGGAGCCTTTGTTGTCCCTAATATGTCCAATAAGCTCCTCTTTTATAATATCAAAGAGATTATCCACCACATCATCATAGAGGATTACCTGTATTGCAAGATCCAAGTCCCTCCGTACAAAGGCATCGATGCTCTCCCGGACCATTTTTATTGTAGCATCCCCCATCTGAGGGATATGGATCAACTCCTTGAGATATGTCTGATCTGCAATCAGTATAGTGATTTCTGATATATCCGCTGCCTGGTCTCCGATTCTCTCCATATCAGTTATCATCCTGAGGGCAGCTGATATCAATCTTAAATCGCTTGCAACTGGCTGCTGGCGGAGAATCAGCTTCATAGCCATATCTTCGATTTCCCTCTCCTTGTTGTTTACTTCCCTGTCGCCTTCCACAACTCGCCTGGCAAGGTCAACGTCCTGAGCCTTCAATGCAGAGACTGCCGCTTCTATGGAGCTTTCCACAAGATTTCCCATCTGGACAAGCTCTTCATTGAGTCTATCGAGTTCCTGATCAAATCTGCTTCGCATAAAAATCATCCTTTTTTATTTATTTTCTATTGCTAATTATAATACCCATGTGTTAAATTAATTATTGCACTGTGTAAAATTTATGTAAAATATACCTTATAGTCAGTTTATCACATGTTCAAAAACTCCGTTGAATTTTTTTTACAGGTGTGGTATACTACTTTAGTGTTCCTTGCTCTATTATTAAAAATAGGGCCGATAGTCCATAGGGAGGTGAAATGAATGAGAAAATATGAAGCGATGGTAATCTTTTACCCTAATCTTGAGGAAGAAAAAAGAAATGCGCTGCTTGAGAGATTCAAGAAAATAATCGAGGCAGGCGGTACAGTAACGACAGTAGATGAATGGGGAATGAGGAAGCTTGCATATCTTATCGATGATTTGGCTGAAGGATACTACGTTCTGATCAAATTTGAATCAGGCGCAGATGTAGTCAATGAGTTCGACAGGATTGCCAAGATTTCAGACGGCGTTATGAGACACATGATCACTCGAGACGAAGAATAATCTAAGGGACGGTGAATATTTTGAATAATGTTGTTTTGATCGGCAGGCTGACCAGGGATCCTGAACTGAGATATATACCGAATTCAGGTACACCGGTATCCACATTTACGTTGGCTGTAGATAAAAATCTTTCGAAAGAAAAGAAAATGGAAATGGAAGCAAAAAATCAGCCCACTGCTGATTTTATTAGAATTGTCGTATGGGGGAAACAGGCAGAAAACTGCGCTAATTTCCTTGACAAGGGAAAATTAGTTGGAGTAAACGGAAGAATCCAGACTGGAAGCTACGATGACAAGGACGGAAAGAGGATTTTCACAACTGAAGTTGTGGCAAATAGTGTTGAATTCCTTGAATGGGGAGACAAAACTCAGAAGTCATCATCAAGTTCAACCGGCTCTGACTTCTCGGATATTGATGGATTCCACCCTACCGACAATGATGATATTCCATTTTAATCAAGGAGGGGAAAAGGATGCAAAGAAGGTTTAAACCTAGAAAGAAAGTGTGTAGCTTTTGTGCAGACAAATCTACGCATATCGACTATAAAGATGTGAGCAAATTGAAGAAATACATTACAGAAAGAGGAAAGATTCTCCCAAGAAGAATTTCCGGAAATTGCTCAAAACATCAGAGACAACTTACAATTGCTATTAAAAGAGCAAGACAAGTTGCATTGTTGCCATATAGTGCTGACTAAGAGAGAGGGAAACCTCTCTTTTTTTGCTTATGGAGGGGTTTACTCCCTAATCATGGGCTTTTAATTGTTATGGAATTAATATATAATCAATTGTAAGCATATCAGGAGAATGACTAGGATTGACACAATAAATAGACATGGGGTGAGGTTCTTGAAAGAAGATAATAAATGGGTGCAGCTACTGGTTGAAGGAGCAGGAGCAGTTGCTGCAGTGGTCCTGGTAGGATTGCTTTCAGTATATCTGACGACCTTCGCTCTTGTATTGTATCCGGTTGGAGTGGTTGTCTATGGAATCAAGAATGGATTGAATCCGGCAGCAGTCGTCATTACAATTGCATCCCTTATAATAGGCTTTGGGACAGGAGATTTGATAAATGGGATAATACTTCTTGTTCTATTCGGACCTTTAAGCATTGCATTGGTTTATGGAATGAAGAAGAGGAAGAAGCCTCTGCAGGTTCTGGTTACTGGAGCTCTTGTCTATTTCACAAGTGCATTGGTTGTGTTTTACATTGCAGATACCATTACGGGACTAAGCATAATAAAGCAGTTGGAGAATACATTCAAGGAGACTCTCTTTATACAGCTGGAGATGATGGATGGGATGGGTCTCAGCAATTACGAAATTGACAGTGCCAGAAGGATGCTGGAGGATGCCTACAAGTATATTATCCTTATACTTCCTTCATTGCTCATGTTTATGGCCGTTCTCATCAGCTATATAAATTATATACTAACGGTATGGCTCCTGAGAAAGCTCGGAATCGGAATAATTCAGATGCCTTGGCTTCATAGATTCACCGTGCCCAACAATTTCGGAATAGGTGTTTTGGTGATGTTTCTTGGTGTCTTGATTGGGAGAAGCCTGGATGGCACATATTATGATACAATATTCTTAAATCTGCTGGTTATTGTAGGGATGGTATTTATTCTGCAGGGTCTTGCAGTAATGAATTATTTTATGATCAAGTGGAAAATGAACGCATTTATAAGGGGAGTGGTCATATTTATGGCCATAGCAGTTTCACCGGTGTTGACCGCAATTTCACTCATAGGTGGAGTGGACTTTGTGATTGATTTCAGGAAACTTAGAAGAAAACCCAGGTAGGAGGAAGACTATGAAATACAAAATATTTACATGGGCTGACACAAGGCTATACCTTGTCGTAATAGGACTGTCAGTACTTATAATAGCATTATTCCAGCCCATTGTGGCCTTTATCATGGGCATAGTATTCGCCTATTTGGTATATTACAATCACAATAAGATTGAGGAGAAAAACAAGGAGCTGGCAAGATATATCGAAGGACTGTCACATGATTTTGATTCGGCGGCAAAACATGCCATATTCAATATGCCATTTCCCATGGTGTTTCTCGATGACAATGGGAAAATAACGTGGTACAATACGCCTTTTCTATCACTCCTGGGAGAGGAGGAGATATTCAACAAGTCCATAAGTGAGCTTGTCCCGGATTTCAACCTCTCAGAGATGTTAAGAAAGAAAGAAAACGAGCCTATGCCCATAAACTTTATGGACAGATACTTTCAGGTTTATCCAAATTTCCTGGACGAAAGGAAGAATTCCGCCAAGGGTAGGATTATAGTGCTCTATTGGGTGGATGATACGGACCATATGGCATTGATAAAGAAGCACACAAAAGAAAAACCCACAGTAGCCCTTGTGGATGTGGATAACTTCGATGATGCAAAAAACTCAACACCAGATATACACAGACCCATTGTTCTGGCTGAAATCGATCAGCTTATCAACAGCTACTTCGGGAAGTATGAAGGAATTGTAAGGAAGTATGAAAATGATAAGTACTTGGTTGTTTTAAACCAAGATGCCCTTGAAACCATAAAATCCAAGAAATTTGATATCCTTGACCAGATCAGGGACATGGATATGGGAAATAAAATCCCTATAACATTAAGTATAGGCGTATGCCAAGCAGGAGAGACTTTGCTTGAATCCTATGAAAATGCAAGTGCTGCAATAGATATCGCATTGGGCAGAGGCGGGGATCAGGTTGTAATAAACGTTGGCAATACATTTGATTTCTATGGTGGGAAGTCCAAGGCCATGGAAAAGAGGAACAAAGTTAAGGCGAGGTTAATCGGAGATGCCCTCAGGCAGCTTATCGATCAGAATGAGAGGGTATTTGTAATGGGCCATAAGAACCCCGATATGGATTCCATAGGCTCAAGTGTTGGAATCATGAGGGCGATTGAGAACAGGAACAAGGAAGCATTCTTTGTCCTTAACGAAGAAAACCCATCCATAAGAAATCTTATGGACAGGATGAGGAAAGATAGTCCTGAAATGGTGAAAAGGATTGTTACAGGAAAGGAAGCATCGAAACTTATAGATGAAAAGTCCCTGCTGATAGTAGTGGATAATCATAAACCGAGTTTAACAGAGGCTCCTGAGCTACTCGAGTTTGCAGAAAAGGTGGTTGTAATCGATCATCACAGAAGAGGGGCAGAATTTATTAACAATCCAGTACTAACATACCTTGAGCCCTATGCATCATCTACAGCTGAACTGGTGACAGAAGTGCTGACATATATGGGGGGGGAAACCAACCTTACAAAATTTGAGGCTGAGGCACTTCTTGCAGGTATAACCGTCGATACAAAGAACTTCAGCTTCCAGACAGGGGTAAGAACCTTTGAGGCCGCATCTATACTGAAGAGGGCAGGTGCCGACACAACCATAGTCAGGCAGCTTTTCAGGGATGATTTTAGTACATTTGTAAATAAGGCCGAAGTAATCAAGTCCTCGAAAATAATTTTTGACAAAATTGCAATAGGAAGACTTGAAAAGAAGATGGAAGATTCAATACTCATTGCTGCCCAGGCTGCGAACGAGCTGCTGAATATAAACGATGTTGAGGCATCCTTCGTTCTGAGTCAGCTGGATGGAAAAATCCATATATCCGGAAGGTCACTGGGAAGCATAAGTGTACAGCTTATACTTGAAGAGTTGGGAGGTGGGGGGCACCTTACCAGTGCAGGTGCCCAGATAGAAAAGGCATCAATGGAAGATGCTGAGAAGCTTCTAACAGGCATAATAGAAAAATATTTAAAGGAAGGTGAAAAACAATGAAAGTCATACTTTTAAAGGATGTCAAGGGAATGGGAACGGCAGGTGACCTTGTAAATTCCAAGGACGGATATGCCAGGAACTATCTTATTCCAAGAAACATAGCAATCGAGGCAACCAAGGAGAATCTGAAGAAATGGGAGGAATCAAAAGCCAAGGAGGAAGCCCAGAAAGAGCAGGAATATGAGAAAGCCATGGAGCTGAAGGAAAAGATTGAAAAGCTTACAGTCAATCTTAAGGCTAAGGGTGGTACTGAAGGAAGACTTTTCGGATCCGTAACCTCCCAGGATATTTCAAATGGATTGATGAAGCAGCATAAAATTGAGATTGACAAACGTAAGATTGAACTGAAGGACAACATAAAGACCACAGGAGTAACAGATGTTGAAGTGAAGGTGTATCCTGACGTAACCGCCACATTGAAAGTAGATGTATCTGCAGAATAAAGAGGTGAATCCCATGGAAACAGGTATCGGAAGAATTCCTCCATACAGTCTGGAGGCAGAGCAGTCCGTGATCGGAGCAATGCTCCTGGACAAGGAGGCAATAAATACAGCAGTTGAGCACTTGAGATCGGATGATTTTTACAAAGAGGCCAACAAGGAGATATATGAGGCGATTCTTGTTCTCAACAACAGGAATGAACCAGTAGACCTTATAACACTTTCAGAGGAGCTGAAACGGAGGGGAACCCTGGAGAGTATGGGGGGAATAACCCATCTGGCAAATCTGTCAGGGATTATTGCAACCACTGCAAATACAAAATATTATTGCGATATAGTCAAGGAAAAGTCAATCCTAAGAAGGCTGATCGGATCAAGCAATGAGATTATGGGGCTGGCTTATGAAAATTCAGACAGCGTCAATACCATTATTGAAAAGGCAGAAAAGAATATATTCGATATAACACAGGGAGCTCATAAACAGAGCTTTCATCCCATAAGCGAGGTTCTGCTATCCAGTTTTGCCCAAATTGAGGAGAGGGCAGCCAACAAGGGCGAACTTACAGGGCTTACGACGGGCTTCTCTGACCTTGACCACAAGCTGGCCGGACTTCAGAAATCCGACCTGGTTCTTCTTGCAGCCAGACCATCCATGGGGAAGACAGCCCTTGGAATAAATATTGCCACAAATGCTTCTTTAAAGGGAAACGGCAAGATAGCTGTATTCTCACTGGAGATGTCAAAAGAGCAGCTTGTCCAGAGGGTTATCAGTGCAACTGCACATGTGGACCTTCAAAAGATAATCAGCGGGAATCTGTCGGATGATGAGTGGATCCAGATTGTAAATGCAATGGCGCCACTTTCAAAGATGGATATATATATCGACGATACAGCAGGAATTTCACTTGTGGAGATGAAGGCCAAGTGTCGAAGACAGAAGGTTGAGAAGGGACTTGACTTGGTTGTTGTAGACTACCTCCAGTTGATGCAGGCTGACGGTCGTGTTGAGAACAGACAACAGGAGATATCAGCAATATCGAGAGGCCTCAAGGCACTGGCAAAGGAAATGGAATGTCCTGTGCTGGCACTTTCCCAGCTTTCCCGTGCTCCTGAGCTGCGTTCAGACCACAGACCCATCTTGTCAGACCTGAGGGAATCCGGTGCCATCGAGCAGGATGCAGACGTTGTAATGTTCCTGTACAGGGATGATTATTACGACCAGGAGTCTGAAAAGAAGAATATTGGAGAGGTCATAATCGCAAAGCACAGAAATGGACCTACAGGACATGTGGAACTAGTATTCAAGCAGGAATACACCAAGTTCCTAAATATGGAAAGATATATGGAAACCGGTGGTAATTAAGTATGACAAGGTTCTTCATTATGTTGAAGAAATACTATATGAAAACATAAGAGGCTTTGAAAGACCGGGCGATATGGTGTAAAATAGCTTCGAGGGGAACCTCGAGGTTTTTTTATTTCATAGGATTGCACTACTTTTTATAAAATAAAGATTGGGTTTGTAGGAGACGCGAAAAACATGAGAATAGAAGGAAATAGAGTCACCATATCTCCCCTTAAACTGGAGGATGCCAGAGACATGAGAAACTGGGAAACCCACGATACTGTTCTATTGAGGGACTACAATTTCCCATACGAGGGTGATCTTGAAATCAGGAAATGGTTCACCTACAAGACTTTTGCCATAAGGAACAAGTACTTCGGAGTTCACAATGAGGAAGGAAGACTTGTGGGCTACCTGGGAATAAAGAACAGGAGATTCCTCAGGAGAAGCGCATTTTTAGGGATTGTATTTGACCCGGCCTATCTGGATAGAGGCTATGGAACTGAAAGCCTGGAGGCTTTCCTTCCAGTGTATTTCAAGGACATGGGGATGAAGACCCTTTATCTTGAGGTAGCGGAATTCAATAAAAGAGCATTGCATATATACGAAAAGTTCGGATTTGTGCCAGTGGAATACTATACAGATCTGTTTCCCGTGGAGGGGATAGACAAGGATAATCCTGAGATAAAGGCTGCAAAATCTTATTTTGTATTTAAGGATGAAAAGATATATAATTATATCTACAAAATGAAGCTTACAAGACAAAAGTACAATGATATCATTAACCGGTCTAAGGCTTAAGGGGACGATCAGAATATGAGTTTTATAATTGAAACGACAGATATGGATCTTGGGGACACACCCATTGAAAATATATTTATAAACGACTATATGCCCATGGCCAATGGAACCTATGTTAAGGTCTATTTGCTGGGCTATAAATATGCCCATGACAGAGATGACAGAATCGAAGTAACCAACAAGACGATAGCAAAACATTTGGATATTCCTATGGAGGATGTTCTGAGAGCCTGGGATTTCTGGGAAAACAAGGGGATAATAAGAAAAGAAGGAACAGACGATGTAGACTATTGGGTCACTTTTCTTAATCTCAAGCAACTTTTTATTAAAAACAATCTTATGGCTCAAAAAAATTCGAGAGAAGAAAAGAAACCGAGAGCCTCCAGTGAGAAGGATCTTATTGAGGCAAACCAAATTCCACTTATAAATAATATGTTCAACAATATTGACTATATGATGCGGAGACAGACTGCACCAATGGAAAAGAAGCAGATTCTTTCATGGATTCAGGATTATAACATGAATCCTGATGTGATTGAAAAGGCTGTAAGCTATGGAGCTGAAGTAAAGAATAAAAGAAGCATAAAGTATATCGAAGGAATAATAAGAAACTGGTATGACCAAGGGCTTACTAACATGGATGCTGTGATGGAGTATTTCAACAAGGTCGACAAGAAGTATTTCAGATACCAGAAGGTCATGAAGTCAATTGGACTGGAGCACAAGGGAGTAACTGACGGAGATTTGAAGGTTGTGAACAAGTGGTTTGACCAATATGGCTACACCATGGAGCTTGTATTGAAGGGCTGTGAAACAGCAAATAAAGTACAGTACCCCACGATAAACTACATTGACGGAGTAATAAGCGATTGGCACAATAAGGGAATAAAAGAGGTTGCAGATATAGAAGTGATGGACAAGCAGGAAGAAAAGCCTGCCAGAAAGCAGTATAAGGCTTCAGGGAAGAGCACTGCTTCCCACAAGACCCGGTTCCACAACTTTGAGCAAAGAAGCGCCAAATATTCTCCGGAGGACCTTGAGCAGATGGCAAAGAGAAAACGAGAAGCCCACAGAATGAAGGGAAACGGTGGTTCGGATGAATAATCCCGTATTGAAAGAAATACAGCTAATATATGAAAAGAGAAGGGACAATTCGGACAAAGACCTGAGAAGAAGACAACAGGAGGTCTATAGGAAGCTTCCGAAAATCAGGGAGTTGGACGATGAAATAAGAAAAACGGGATTGAAGATGGCAAAAACGGTACTTCTTCAACCAGAGAATTCAGAGAAAGCTGCCAAGGAAGCAAGAGACAGGATTGAGTCTTTGAAAATGGAAAAAGCCTACATTCTGACAGAGGGGAATATCCCTGCGGATTACCTTGAACCCAGGCATACCTGTGAGATATGTAAGGACACAGGCTATGTGGATGATTCAAGAAGGTGCAACTGCATGAAGCAGCTCTTGATCAACAGATCATACAAGATGTCGAATCTTGAGAACATTTTGCATAAGGAGAACTTGCAGAACTTCAATATAGAGCTTTTCAGTACGGAATCCTTTGATGGGGAGGAACTCTCTCCAAGGGAAAATATGATGGATATACTGAGCTATGCCGAGGGCTTTATCGGAAACTTTGATGAGAATAACGGCGAGAACCTTCTTTTCTACGGTACTACAGGCCTTGGCAAAACCTTCCTTTGCAGCTGTATTGCAAAGGCCCTGCTGGACAGAAACAAGATAGTCATATACCAGACGGCCTTTACAATACTTGATATTCTGGAGAAGAGAAGATTCAAAAAAGGCAGTTTCGAAATATCTGAATACGAGTACAACTTGTTGTTCCAGGCGGACCTGTTGATAATAGATGACCTAGGCACAGAAATATCCAATACCTTTACAAATGCTGAGATCTTCAATATTGTAAATACAAGGCTATTGGCTGGCAAAAAGACGATAATATCTACAAATCTTACCCCAAATGAAATCTCCGAGATTTACACTGACAGAGTGTTCTCCAGGATTTTTGATAAGTTCTTACCTCTGAGATTCTATGGCAAAGACCTCAGATGGGAATAATTCCGGAAGGAGTCAAAGCATGACAAAGAAAGCGGTAGGCATACAGAATTATATTGTAAAGACGTTGAACGGAATGGCACTGGGATTGTTCTCATCCCTGCTTATAGGGTTGATAATAAGGCAGATCGGTATCTACGGAGATATTCCATCTCTCGTACATTTCGGCAATGTTGCCCAGAGGATGATGGGGCCTGCAATAGGAGTAGGGGTAGCCTACAGCATTGGGGCATCACCTCTTGGAATATTTGCATCAGCTGTTGCTGGTGCTATTGGCGCGGGGAGTGTTTCCTTTGACGGAGCCACTGCCATAATCGGCATTGGTGAGCCTGTTGGAGCATTTGTTGCGGCACTCGCAGGAGCAGAGATGTCAAAGGTTGTGGCAGGAAGGACGAAATTTGACATAATACTTGTTCCAATGATAACTATTCTTGTAGGAGGTCTGGTTGGAAGCTACATATCCCCTTACATAGCAGCCTTTATGAACGGTATAGGGGCAATAATCAATCAGGCTACAGAGATGCACAGGATACCGATGGGAATTATCGTAGCTGTCATTATGGGAATAACCCTTACACTACCCATAAGCTCCGCGGCGCTGGCAATTTCCCTTAACCTCTCAGGGCTTGCTGCAGGTGCAGCAACAGTAGGGTGCGCAGCCAATATGGTCGGTTTCGCAGTGGCATCCTACAGGGAGAACAAGATGGGTGGTCTTGTGGCACAGGGACTTGGAACATCCATGCTACAGATTCCGAACATAGTGAGGAATCCTCTGATATGGATACCTTCCATTGTGGCCTCGGCAATACTTGGACCAGTTTCAACATATCTGCTGGAGATGAGAAGCAACTCACTGGGAGCAGGCATGGGAACCAGCGGATTGGTCGGTCAGTTTGCAATGGTTGAAACCATGGGTGCCAGTGCATATGTGTTTTTATTGATTTTAATGATGCATTTTATATTCCCTGGTATTATTGCCTTTTCAGTATCCGAGTGGATGAGAAGAAAGGGCTATATAAAAAGCGGAGACATGACACTTTAACGAGGAGGAGTTTTATGGATAAACCTATTGGAGTACTGGATTCCGGTGTAGGTGGTCTTACAGTGGTAAAGTCAATTCAAAAGATTCTACCACATGAGGACATTATTTACTTTGGGGACAGCAAAAATATACCCTATGGAAACCGTGACGAGGATGATATATATAATCTGACAATGGCAATGCTCAAATATTTTGAGAAGAGAAATGTCAAAATGGTGGCTATTGCTTGCAACACAATCTCCACAATTGCAGACAGATTCAAGGATAAATTCGATTTTCCCATAGTCGATATTATAACTCCCACAGTGGACCATATTGAAAACATGGGAATTAACAAGATGGTAATAATGGGAACAGATTTTACAATCAGGACAAAGGCCTATGAAAAGCTGTTGAGGGAGAGGCGGAAGGATTATGAGATATCCTCTGAAAAGAGTCCAAAGCTTGCTGAGCTGGTGGACCGTGGAGATTACAAATCCAGGGAGATATACGATACAATAAGCGGCCATCTTCAAAGCATAGGAGAGATGGGAAATTTCTACAATATCGTTCTGGCATGCACCCATTATCCAATAGTGGAGGACATATTTCTGGAACTGGACCCGACGCTTAACTACATAAATCCAGGTTTTCAGCAGGCAAAAGCCATAAGAATGATACTCCATAAGGAAGGATCTTTGAGAAAAGAGGGAAAGGGTTCCCTGCAGATCCTTACATCGGGAGATCCACACATCTACAGGATGGTTGTTGACAAGCTTGAAATAGGGGAAGTAGAAGAAATAGAAACCATAGAAATACCTCCGTTTGTGGAATAGTCTATGTCAA
>JBNJCX010000017.1:0-37213 GCA_051744365.1 Bacillota bacterium | reverse complement strand
GACAGTATAAATTCCACATACTACAGCCAGAGATATGTAACCGGGAGAAGAATAGTGAATTAACAATAGCACACAAAGCGCCTATAGGGTGCTTTTTTTATGCGATTATGCTATAATTATGTTACGAAATCAAAGGAGGTATATAATGACTGAAATATTGAAAGGCAGCGTGGTTGCATCCAGTATCAAGAAGGATATGGCTGCAAGGATAGCTGCACTTAAGAAAAAGGGAGTGGTTCCTACACTTGGAATCATTAGACTAGGAAAGAACACCGGCGATGTGTCTTATGAAAGAAGCATTATCAAGGCATGTGAGAAGATGGACATTCATGCCAAGGTTTATGAAAGGGAAACATCAATGACCACAGAGGAGCTTGCATCTCTTATGGAGAAACTTAACAGCGATTCTGAGATTTCCGGGATACTGCTTTTTAGACCCCTTCCCAAGCATATTGATGAGGAGGTAATCAGGAGTTCCATAAGCCCTGACAAGGATGTTGATTGTATGCATCCCCTGAACCTTGAAAAGATATTTGAAGGTAATATGAGCGGATTTGGGCCATGTACTCCTAAGGCAGCAATGGAAATACTAATTCACAACAATATTCATCTGGAGGGAAGTAAGGTCGCAGTGGTAAACAGATCAATGGTTGTAGGCAAACCACTTGTAATGATGCTTCTTGAGAAAAATGCAACAGTCACTGTCTGCCACTCCAGGACCAAAGAGCTTTCCCAGGTGACAAGGAATGCAGATATTGTTGTAACAGCCCTTGGGAAACCAAGGTTTTTCACTGAAGAGTATTTCAATAAGGATTCGGTAGTCATAGATGTAGGAGTAGGTATGACTGAGGATGGAAAGCTTAGTGGAGATGTGGATTACGACCAGGTGTCAGAGAAGGTTTCAATGATAACTCCTGTGCCAGGAGGGGTTGGAAGTGTAACGACCACTATTCTATTGAACCAGGTGGTTCAGGCAGCGGAGAATAAATAGAGAATATAAGAAAGGCTTGAAATCGAATTGATTTCAAGCCTTTTTTTAATCGTTTCCGTCTTCATCCTCGTTTGGAATGTCTTCATCAATCGGTTGATCTTGATTTCCATTGCCATTACCATTTCCGTTATCTGGATTGTCTTCTGGTGGATTTTCACCATTGTTATTATCAAACCATTCATTCAGCCAGTCAAGCACCGGATTTTCTATTATAGTTGATTCATTGTGATCGGTACATACCTGTGTAGGTACTTGATAGTTGTAGTCACTTGGTACAATTCCATTGTGATCACTAGGATTGTACAGTGGTTTTCTTTTAATAAACACTCTTGTTGCAACATCCTCATCCGGACAATATTCATTGGCAATCTTGCCATTTGTAACATCAATCTTGACTGCTACGTGCATATCGCAATAAGCCTTTGGAACGGTACCACTAGCAAATATTTCAGTCCTTACCACACCTCTTGGATCATTTGAACAAAGGTTGGTGGCAAGCAACCCTGATTGTGTACAGATTGATGCTGATACAATTCCATCAGGTCTTTGGAAGCTTGTTTTGCTTTCAAGACCTTCGTGTATTGTATTGTTTATATACTGCCACAGCTGAGCTGCAGTACTGCTGTTTCTGGAAAGGGTAATTCTTGGGGAGTCATTTCCGATCCAGGTGCCTGTCACATAGTAGGGTGTATAGCCTACGAACCATATATCAGCCTGATTCTGTGTTGTACCGGTTTTTCCTGCAACGGCCATATTGGACATTCTTGCTCTCCCAGCTATACCGCTTGATACGGTAGTTCTTAATATATCACCCATTATATATGCCACCTGAGGTGAGGTTACAATTGTTTCTTCAGGTATATTATCAAGTAAAACATTTCCATTCTTATCTAGAATTTTAGTAAAGGCCACTGGTTCCACATAGACACCATCATTAGCAATTGCACCGTATGCAGCTGTTAATTCCAGAGGGCTTAAGCCTTTTGTCATACCTCCAAGGCCCAAAGCAGACAAGTTCTCATCATTTGTAGCACGGTTTTCAATACTGGTTACAAAGTTATCTTTTTCAGGGTGTTCTTTATTGATTATTCCCATCTTTTCAAGATAAGCAACTGACGTTGAAACACCTATGTTCTGAACTGTCTTTACTGAATTTACGTTTACCGATTGCTCCACAGATCTTCTCAAAGTGTGAAGTCCTCTATAGCCGTTATACCAGTTTTTTGGCCAAAGGTTTCCATTGCTATCGTAGAATGGTATATCATCGATTGAAGTAGCTGCAGTCATCCCGCTGTCAAGGGCGGGCCAGTAAACAGCTACGGGCTTGATTGCTGATCCAGGCTGTCTTGCTGAATCAGTAGCACGATTAAGAATCCTGGAGCCGTCGATATCTCTACCTCCAACAATTGCCTTTATTTGTCCTGTCCTATAATCCAGGATTACAGTGGCTGACTGTGGCTGAACAACGCCCTCGTCGTGTATAAAGAAATATTGGTTGTCAATAAGAAGTCTACCTTCCTGATTCTGATAAAATTCAGGATTGTCATCCAGATAGCTTTTATTTATTGTAATTACTCCTTCGGAAACAGAGAACTGGCCCTCCGGAATAACAATCGATCCAACACTGTGAGATACAAGATTTTTTTTGGAATCTATAGTATAGAAGTCGACTATATCAAAGTGAGTAGGATAAACGTTTATTTTATCTGTGTCTATAATAAGATTTCCATTGTCAAGCTGGTATTCATTTTCCTGGAGAATCAGACTGTTATCCTCTGTCATCAGGATATCCTTTTGATAGTAGACTATCTTGTTTTTATCATCTACAACATTGCCAGCTCCATTTATTCGCCAGTCTACAAGAACGGGACCTCTTATTCCTTCTATGTTGCCAACAAGTATCTCCACGAAATTAGTGTAGATATTCTCAAGTTGTTTTTGCATTTCCATATCTATTGTTGCATATATGGTAAGACCACCAGTAAACAATTCACTTTCCGCCTGGTCTCTTGTGTATCCAAGCTTATCAACCAAGGTATCTACTACCTGTGATTTAACCAGGTCTGAAAAGTATGAGGTTATATCCTGTGGTTTTTTCTCTTCAGGATTCAGGATAGACTTTATATCCTGTGCCAAGGCAACCTGGTATTCATTTGTTGTTATTTTACCTTGGGCGAGCATCTCATCAAGTACGACTCTTTGCCTATTAACTGACTCCTCGTTGAAGACTGCTATATAGACTTCGCCAAGAACTTCCAGCTTACCTACTTCGTAATGCTTCTCAGGGTCAAAATCGTTTGGTTTTACACGGTAATATGGCTGGAATTGAGTAGTGCTCTTTACTATTCCTGCCAGTAGAGCCGATTCAGCTATAGTCAGGTCCTGTACATTCTTTGAGAAGTATGTCCTTGAGGCTTCCTGTACTCCATATGCGTTCTGCCCAAAATAGTTTCTGTTCAGATATGCCTCAAGAATCTGGTCCTTAGACAAAATAGTCTCGACCTTAAGTGCAAGATAAGCCTCAGTTATCTTTCGAGTCAGATTTACATCATTGTTTAAGTACACATTTTTAACAAGCTGCTGTGTTATAGTGCTGGCACCTCTAAGTCCTCCTGACCTGAAGTTATCCACCAGAGCTCCTGCAATACCCTCGATATCGACTCCGGGGTGCTCCTCGAATCTTTGGTCTTCGATGGCAATAAATGCATCAATCAGATGCTGAGGCATCTCTTTTACACTAACTACGGTACGAAGCTCCTCTGCAAGGATCTTCTCAATCAGATTGCCATTCAGATCATAAATGCTGGATGTTTCTGCAAGAGATGTCACTATTGTAGTGGGATCTATCTCAGGGGCTTCATCTACAATGGATATTACTGCTGCTCCCACAGCACCACCAGCCATGACGCCTGCGATTATGATCATCACCAATAGAATCTTAATAGCCTTTCCAAAGGTAAATCTATTCTGTTTTCTTTTTTTCCTGTTTTCAGTAGACATTTTTGACCTCCTATTTTGGTACTACAAAAATATACCATATTATACCATAGAACAGTTATTTTGTTAAGTTTAAGCAGGTTACAATAATGTTACCAGGTAGGCCATGAAACTGGTCTATAACAGTCAAAAATGTTATAATGTAAGTATGTTGATAGGAGAGTGAGAACATGGAAGATAGCAGAGAAAAAACCTTGCTGATAGGTGTTGAACTTAATAATGACAAAATAGATATTGAGGATTCCTTGAATGAGCTTGAGGAGCTTGTAAAGGCTGCAGGTGGTCAAGTTGAAGCAAGAATTATTCAAAGGAAGGACAGAATAAATGCAGCTTTTTTTATAGGAAAGGGTAAGGCACAGGAGATACAGGTTTATTGTGAAGAACTGGATATAGAAACGGTTGTCTTTAACGATGAATTATCAGGAGCTCAATTGAGGAATCTGGAGGAGATAATAGATAGGAAGATCATTGACAGAACTGCACTGATTCTTGATATTTTCGCCCTCAGGGCAATATCCAAGGAAGGAAAGCTACAAGTCAAGCTTGCTCAACTTAAGTATAGATTACCAAGGCTTGTAGGGTTCAGGGATTATCTGTCAAGAGAAGGTGCTGGGATAGGAACAAGAGGTCCAGGTGAACAAAAGCTGGAGACTGATAGAAGACATATACTGAGGGAGATTAACAACATAGAAAAGCAGTTGAAGGATATAGAAGGAATCAGGGATGTAAAAAGAAAGAAAAGACTATCCTCCCAGATGCCACTGGTCGCGCTTATAGGATATACAAATGCTGGGAAATCTACATTGATGAATGCCCTTATGCGTGATGCTGAGGGGTTGGATGACAATAAACAGGTTTATGTGGAGGATATGCTTTTTGCCAGTCTTGATACTGCCCATAGGGTTGGAAAGCTGCCTAACGGGCAGGATTACCTTCTCAGCGACACAGTGGGATTTGTATCGAAGCTGCCTACCAAGCTTATAGAAGCCTTTAAGGGAACCCTGGAAGAGGTCCAGTATGCAGACTTGCTTCTTCATGTTGTGGATGCATCAAATAAAGACCTGGAAATTCAGATAAATACAACAATGGATCTTCTCCGGGATATGGAGACTGTAGACAAGCCAATAATAACTGTGTTCAACAAAATAGATAAACTTCCATTGGAGGATGTTGTTTCATCAGGTTTGGAAACAGACAATCCAATATATATATCTGCAAAAAATGGAAATGGAGTAGACCAGCTTAAAGAGCTTATACAGGAGACTCTTCCTCTCCAGTTCAGAAGGGTAAGAATGCTGGTGCCCTTTGACAAACAAGCTGTATCAAGTTATCTGATGAGTCAGTATGAGGTGAGCGACATAGAATATACTGAAGATGGAACCATTTTTTCTCTAACAATCAATCATATAGATTATCAGAGATACAATGGATATATAGTGAATCAGGAAGAAGGGAAGTAGAGATATGATAGAAAGCTACAAGACCGTTGCCAGGAGAGGGCAAGCTGAGTTTGTGGTAAAGAAATCCAGGTTTATAGGGTATGCTGCGCCCGCGGAGACAGAGGAACAGGCTTTGAAATTTATTGAGGAAATAAAGACCCTTCACAAAGATGCTACCCATAATGTAACAGCGTATATCATTGGCAGAGATTCCAACATACAAAGATTCAATGATGATGGTGAGCCCTCTGGGACAGCTGGGATACCAGCACTCCAGGTGCTTAAAAATGAAGAAATCAGAAATGCTGTTGTTGTAGTTACCCGATACTTTGGGGGAATCAAGCTGGGTGGTGGAGGTCTTATAAGAGCGTACACAAAGGGAGCAAAAATTGGGATTGATGCCTCAATAATTGTAACCATGAAAAAGTTCAGTCTGGTAGGGATGGAAATCCAGTATACTGCATATGGCAAGATTGAAAATTATTTTATGGAGAATGGGTATTCTCCTGAAAAAGTAGATTTTCTTGAAGATGTAAGCATAGATATTTATGTTGAAAAAGAAGAATTCGATAGATTTATTTCAGCCATGATGAATATGACCAGTGGGGAGATAAATTACATTATAAAAGAAGAAAAGTTTCTTCCTGTAAAGGATGATGTGAGATATAAGGAATAGTGGGGTATAAAGGATATCGAGGTGATAATAATGACATCAGATAAAAATCTGAAAAATGAAATGATGGAGTCAAAAAAGTGGGCGGTTGTAGGAGTATCAGGAAATAAGGACAAGTACGGATATAAAATATGGAAGATTCTTATGGAGCATGGCTACACTGTATATGGAATCAGTCCAAACTACGATGAACTGGAAGGAATTAAAATCTATAAATCTCTGGCTTCATTGCCTGAAAAGGTAGATGTTGTGGACATGGTTGTTCCACCAAAGATTAGTATAGGGGTTCTCCAGGAAGCAAAGGAAGCTGGAATTGATATGGTATTTTTCCAACCTGGCACCTACAACGAAGAAGTAGTTGCAAAGGCAGATGAATTGAATATGAAATATCTTTTGGACGACTGTGTTTATGCAACCCTAAAGGCAGAGTAGTAGACCAGAAATGGTCTATTTTACTTTTGGAAACAGTAAAGAGTATTGGTATCACCGACAAAAAACAAGGAGTTGATTTAAATGAATGATATGAAAAAGGAGTTGGAAAACATTGTCTCTTGGCTACAGGAAAAGGTGGAGGCTGCAAATGCCAAGGGAATAGTCTTGGGATTAAGTGGAGGAGTAGATTCAGCAGTTGTGGCAGGTCTGGCTAAAAAGGCCTTTCCCAATGACGCAATGGGAGTAATAATGCCCATAAACAGCAACTCAAGGGATGAGGCGGACGCATTGATTGTTGCAAGGTCATTGGATATCGATGTTACAAGTATAGATCTTTCGCCGGTATATGATTCATTTTTAAAAGCTCTTCCATTTGAAGGTGAAAATCCATTGGCCAAGGCTAATCTTAAGCCAAGGCTGCGAATGATGACTCTTTATTATTTCGCACAGGAAATGGGATATCTGGTTTGCGGAACCAGCAACAAGTCGGAACTGCATGTGGGCTACTTCACCAAGCATGGTGACAGTGGGGTTGACCTGCTTCCGATTGCCGATTTTGTGAAGGAAGAGGTTTATGAGCTTGCAAGACTACTGGATGTGCCAGTAGAAATAATCGAGAAACCACCCAGTGCAGGATTGTGGGAGAACCAGACTGATGAGAAGGAGATGGGATTCACCTATCAGGTTCTCGACAAATATATAAGGACCGGTGAAGGACCTGAGGAATCGGTCAATAAGATAAAGCATATGAATAAAATAAGCGAGCATAAAAGAAACTATCCTCCGACCTACAAAAAAAGTTAGTGAAATTCCTTGCCCCATATGCTAAAATAAGTAGGTTAAAAGGAAGGAGCTGTTGAATTATGTCTGGACATTCCAAATGGAATAATATCAAAAACAGAAAAGGCAAGGAAGATGCCAAAAGAGGCAAGGTGTTTACCAAACTGGCAAGATATATTATGGTAGCTGCGAAGGATGGTGGAGGAGATCTTGATTATAATCCGTCATTAAAAGCTGCAATCGATAAAGCAAAAGCAGAAAACATGCCTAATGACAATATTGAAAGAGCAATCAAGAAGGGAACCGGCGAATTAGGATCAGACAACTTTGAGGAAGTTATATACGAAGGATACGGTCCATCGGGAACCGCTATCATTGTAAGCTGTCTTACCGACAACCGAAACAGAACTGCATCAGATGTGAGACATGCCTTTGACAAGTATGGTGGGAACCTTGGTCAAAACGGATCTGTGTCATTTATGTTTGATAAAAAAGGCCTTATTGCAATCGAAAGGACGGAATCCATAGACGAGGATGAACTGACAATGCTGGCAATAGAGCTAGGGGCAGAGGATTTTGAAGCTGAAGAGGACGGGTTTGAAATAATAACTGAACAATCAGACTTCAACGCAGTAAGGGATGGTCTGCAAAAAGCAGGATATCAGTTTGCTGCAGCTGAGTTGACTTACCTGCCTCAAAACATGGTATCTCTTCAGGATGAGGGAGACATCAAGAATATGGAGAAGATAATTGACATGCTTGAGGACAATGATGACGTTCAGGAAGTATACCATAACTGGGAGATGCCTGAGGAAGCTTAGAAAACACAATATTATACCAATATAAAATTTAAAAGAAGTCTGATGGGTAGGGAAAATTTATTCCGTTTACTCCATCAGATTTTTTCAAAGAGGTGATAAGTTGAAAAATTTGAATATAGTTCTTGTTATAGCGCTGATTATTTCAATATCCTTGATTGCGATTGTAATGGCTATCGAAGAAAATACATACGACCTGGATTATTATATGGATTCATTTGAGGAAAATGATGTATATCAGGTGACGGGAAAGACTGACAAAGAGCTTGAGACTGTTTCAAAGGACATAATAACCTATTTAAAGGGAAATGATGAGGATGCATTGAACAAGCATTTCAAGGAAAGAGAGATTCATCATATGAGGGATGTTCTCCACTTATATGAAATTGCAAGGGTTATAAAACTCGTATCTGCAATAATTGCCCTGGCAGTTGTATTATGGTTTCTTGCAAGGGAGAAGGCAGGTTTCATGGGGAAATGGATGACACTTGGTCTCTTTGCAAATTATCTGTTGTTGTTGATTTTAGTCGTATTGGTACTGACAGATTTTACAAGATATTTTACAGTTTTTCATGAGATTTTCTTCAACAATGACCTATGGATTCTAGATCCAAAGACTGATTTATTGATTCAGATGCTGCCGGAACCATTTTTTGTAAATATCGCAGGGAAAATAGGGATTAGCTTTATTAAATACTTGCTAGTTGCGCAACTAATAGGGTATATCTTTTACAAGAAGGGTAAGTATGCAATAGGCAGATTCAAAAGCAACAAGAGATACTGATAATTAAAGCAGGTGGTATAATTAAAAGCGCGTGTTATTGGTCAGGAGAATCTGTTTACAACTTAATAAGCATAAGGTATAATAGTAAATTGTAACTGTTGCAGTATGACAGAGTAGGTAAAGAGCGTTAAGTGCCTCGGGATGGGAAGTTGCCCGTTGACGAAAGAAATTTTCTGCGATTCTTTGCCGCATCCGCTGACAATTAGAGATCCTTTCTTTAATTGGCAGTAGCTGTCCATTAAAGAAAGGAGATTATAATGAAGAGAAAAGAATCAAAAATCAGCGTACGAACCATGGTAAAGGCCGGTTTTCTTGTGGCAATATCAATCGTTATGACAAGATTTGCCTATATAATGGTGCCACTGGCCGGAGTCTCAGCACTTAGAATCAGCTTCGGAGACCTGCCCCTGATGATGTCGGGGATGATGTTCGGACCACTTGTAGGAGGAATGACAGGATTGGCAGCCGATATTATCGGCTTCCTTATAAATCCAATGGGACCGTATCACCCTGGATTCACATTGAGCTCAATACTTTGGGGTGTAATACCAGGCCTGTTTTTCTTAAGATTCTCGAATAGCAGGAACCTTGACAAGGCATTTTCATACAGAAACATATTTATTGCTGTCCTGACTGTGACAGTGGTTATTTCCTTGGGACTAAATACCTACTGGCTGTCAAAGCTTTACGGAAGAGGTTTTATAATACTACTGCCACCCAGGATTCTTGCAGCGGTAATAAGTATTCCACTTCACACAGTGGTCCTTAAGTACCTGATGAAGCATATGAAAAACTTCATACATTAGAAAACAAAGTCTCCTATCCTATTAGATGGGAGATTTTTTTTGTTGACAATGACTCAAAAAAGAACATTACCTTTGAAAAAACGCGATAAGAAGGGTATAATTAGTCTATGAACAAAATCATAGGAGGGCTAAGATGAAAAATAAATTACCAATAGCATTATCAAACAGACATATTCACATAAGCCAGAAGGATCTGGAGGTACTTTTCGGAGAAGGATACGAGCTTACCAGGATGAAGGACCTATCACAGCCTGGGCAGTATGCTTGTGAAGAAAAGGTTGACGTTGTGGGACCAAAGAAGACAATCAAGGGCGTAAGAATTCTTGGACCTGTAAGACCTGAGACTCAGTTGGAAGTTTCAATTTCTGATGCATTTACATTGGGTGTTGACCCTGTCATTAGAAACTCGGGAGATATTGCAGACACACCAGGTGCGAAAATTGTCGGACCAAAGGGTGAAGTCCAGATTGACAAGGGTATAATAGTAGCAGCAAGACATATTCATATGCATACAGATGACGGAGAGGAATTCGGAGTAAAGGATGGAGACATAGTCAGCGTAAAGGTTCCAGGACCAAGAGGTCTGGTGTATGACAATGTATTGGTTAGAGTCCATCCAAGCTATGGATTGGAAATGCATGTTGATATTGAAGAAGGAAATGCCGCAGGAATAAGAAACGGCGATATGGTGGAAATTATAAAATAGGGGTGAGATAATGATTGATGTAGCAGGTATAATTGACCATACTGCATTAAAGGCGGATACGCCAAAGGATTCAATCAAGGTATTGTGTAAGGAGGCTATTTCTCACAAGTTTAAGGCAGTTTGTGTAAACCCGGTACATGTGAAGTTTTGCAGTGAACTACTTAAAGGTTCTCAGGTAAGAGTAGCTACGGTAATAGGTTTTCCGCTTGGGGCCAATACATCACAGACAAAGGCCTTTGAAACAAAAGACGCAATAGCCATGGGAGCTGATGAGGTTGACATGGTAATCAACATTGGTGCGATGAAGGACGGCAACTACAATCTCGTCAAAGAAGATATTGAAGCTGTTGTATTAGCTGCAGACAAGAAGGCACTCGTAAAGGTTATAATTGAAACAGCACTCCTAACAGATGAAGAAAAGAAGAAAGCATGTGAGCTGGCAATGGAAGCCGGCGCGGATTTTGTAAAGACATCCACAGGCTTCAGCACTGGAGGAGCAACCCTCGAGGATGTAAGACTCATGAAATCAGTGGTAGGTGAAAAGCTTGGAGTAAAGGCTTCAGGTGGTGTGAAGGATTATGAAACTGCTGTGGCCATGATGGAAGCAGGTGCCACACGTATAGGAACAAGCTCAGGTGTAAAAATAGTACAAGACCAAAAATAAAGGGTTCTGCCCTTTATTTTTTTGATAAAAAACAATTAACAGACTCACTATTGGGTAATAAAAGACTTGTAGAATAAAGAAAGGAGGGGTTGACTAAAATGGAATCCCAGAGAAGAGAAATTGCGAAAGGGTTACACATAAATTCAACCTATACGGATAAATTCAAGTCCAACTATTTGGGAATTTATATTATCAGATCTCTTAAAAGAGAAGAAGTGACCTTAAATTCGCTGTTGCCAATGGTACTTAACAGAGGAACTCGAAGTTACCCCAGTACCCTTCAGATTAAGAGAAAACTGGAAAATCTATTTGGTGCCAGCCTGAAAATCAATGCATCCAGAAGAGGAGAAAGGCAAATAATAAAGGTTTCAATGGAATGGGCTGATGGTAGATACACAGGAGAAGAAGGACTTGACGGGGAAATCCTCCATATGGTCAAAGAAATCATTTTTGATCCATATACTGAAGATGGAGCATTTTCGAGAAAGTATGTCGAACAGGAAAAGAAGAATCTTGTTACAAGAATTAACAACAAGATAAATGATAAGAGGACATATGCTATAAACAGATGCATAGAAATAATGTGCAAGGGCGAGAAGTTCAGCATTTATCCTGCCGGGTATGTAGAGGATGTTGAAAAAATCGATGAGAGAATTCTGTATAACCATTATAAGGATATACTTCTGAAAAGCCAGATTGAAATAGTATATACAGGCCATGAAAATAATATCAGGATTGAAGAAATAATTCCTGAAGAAATTCTTAACAGAGATTCAGTAACCACAGTACCTAGGGAAATTGTAATCGTTAAGTCCCAGAACAGAAACAAGTTCAGTGAAAGGCTTCCAGTCACCCAGGGGAAACTGGTTTTAGGCTACAGGTCCAGCATACCCTATGAAGATCCCCTATACAATGGTCTGCTTCTGGGGAATGAGATATTCGGTGGAGGACCTAACTCCATTCTGTTTAAGAATGTTAGGGAGAAACACAGTCTAGCTTATTACATCAATTCAAATTTAATTAAACACAAATCAATAATACTCCTGGATGCGGGAATTGAATTTAACAATTACCAGAAAACCGTTGACTTTATAATTGAGGGACTGCAAGATATGATAAATGGAAACTTCTCAGATAAGGATATGGAAATTGCCAAGAAAAGTGTCAGAGCTTCCAGTGAGTCAATAATTGACAGCCCTCAGCTTATTTCAGAATTTATCTTTGGTAAGATAATATCCAATGATGACAGAAGCCTTGAGGAAATGATTGAACAAGTGGAAGCTGTTACCAAAGAGGAAGTCATTGAAGCAATGAAAAGTGTGAACCTGGATACCATCTATTTTATGGATGGTCTGAACAGGGAGGTGCAGAATGAAAGTCATTAGAAATGAAAATCTCAAAGAGGAAATATTGCACAAGAAGCTTGATAACGGTATTAATTTATACTATTACCCAAAGAAGGGCTTTACAAAGAAATACGCAATATTTACGGCAAGCTACGGTTCAACGGATAATTTGTTTATCCCATTTGGCGGGAAAGAACCTGTGGAGCTTCCGGAAGGTATAGCCCATTTTATGGAGCACAAGCTCTTTGAGGAACCGGGTGAAGACATATTCCAGAAGTTTGCATCCCAGGGAGCATATGTAAATGCATACACAAATTTCAACCAGACTTCATATTTGTTTTATTCAATGGATAATTTCTATGAAAATCTTGAGCTTCTTATTAATTTCGTGCAGAATCCTTACTTGACTGATGAAAATGTGGAGAAGGAGAAGGGTATAATTGCACAGGAAATCGAGATGTACCAGGACAATCCCAAATGGGTGGTTTTTTTCAACACACTAAAGGCGATGTACCACAGACATCCTGTAAGGGCTGATATTGCAGGTACTGTGGATAGTATAATCAAGATTAGCAAGGAAGACCTTATGACTGCATACAGGACATTCTACAATCCTGGTAATATGGTGTTGTTCGTAGTGGGAGACCTGAACAAAGATGAAATTTTAAAAACAGTGGAATCTGCAGGCAAGGAATATGAAGACACTACACAAGAGGTTGCGAGAATTCTTAAGAATGAGCCTGAGGAGATTCTCCTTAATTCAATTGAAGAGAGGATGATGACCTCCAAGCCATTGTTCAATATTGGAATCAAGGACAATGATCTGGGAATGTCAGGAAAAGAAGCAGTTAAAAAGGATATAGCAACAAATATAATACTTGATATGCTCTTTACAGACAGCTCGGAGTTCTACAACGAACTATATTCAGAAGGGCTTATAGACAGCAGTTTTGGAGCATATTTCACAGGGAAGAAGACCTACGGGCATTCCTTGATAGCCGGACAAAGCGATAACCCCCAGGAGATATATGATAGAATTATCAAGATGTTTAATAATCCGGATGAGTATATAACAATGGAAGCTTTTCTTAGAATAAAACGCAAGGAAATAGGTGGATTTTTGACAGGACTTAATTCAGTGGAATTTATAGCCAATAATCTGACAGACCTTTATTTTCAGGATTTTCTTCTAATTGATTACCTTGATGTCCTCAATGAAGTTACCTTTGATGATATCAGGGAGAGATTCCAAACCCATTTCAGGGAAGACAGAAGTGTAATATCAATAATCTGGCCTGAGGTGGATACAGGCAGCAATTGAAAGGTGGTAAGACAATGGATCCAGTAGCATTTAAAATATTAGGATTGGAAATCAGATGGTACGGACTTCTGATAGCAATAGCCGTTCTTATAGGTACACTTATTGCAACCAAGGAAGCAGGCAGAAAGGGAATCAAGGAAGAGACGTTTATTGACTTTCTACTGTTTGCTGTACCGGTTGCCATAATATCAGCAAGACTCTACTATGTAATATTCTCATGGGACTATTACAGTTCCAATCCCGGACAAATCTTGAATATCCGTGGTGGAGGCCTGGCAATCCACGGAGTTGTAATAGGAGGAGCGCTGGTTGCGCTGATTTTCACAAAATTAAAGAAGCTTAATTTCTGGACACTTGCTGATGTTGTGGCGCCTAGTCTGATACTTGGACAAGCCATAGGCAGATGGGGGAATTTTGCAAATCAGGAAGCCCACGGCGGGCCTACTGACCTTCCCTGGGGGATTATGGTTGATGGAGTCAAGGTACACCCTACATTCCTGTATGAGTCGGTCTGGAACCTCCTGGTATTCATTTTCTTGATGTGGTACAGAAAGAAATCCAAGGTGGAGGGCGAAATATTTCTTTTATATGCAATCCTCTATTCAGTGGCTAGATTTTTTATTGAAGGTCTCAGGACCGACAGTCTTATGCTGGGACCCATAAGGGTGGCACAGCTTATCAGCGTATTTATCATAGTTTTTGGTGGAGCTTTGCTCTACAGCAAAAAGAAAGCTTCAGAAAAAAATTCTATTTAGAAAACATAACCAACAGCTTAATTTACCAGAAACAATCCCGGATTACATCATCCGGGATTGTTTTAGTCCTACTACTAGGACTAAAGTCCCAAAAGAATGCTTTATCATACTAAAATGATGGTAAAAATACAGAAGTTGGGGTAAAATATATACAAAGTGGAGCAAAGTGGAGGAAAGTGGTAAATAAACGGCAAAGGTGGAGAAGAGTATGTTTATAGGCGAATATCAACATACTGTAGATGGAAAAGGAAGGTTGATTATTCCTTCAAAATTTAGGGAACCTCTTGGTGACGAGTTTGTAATGACCAAGGGTCTTGACAACTGCCTGTTTGTTTACCCCAAGTCCGAATGGGAAATCGTCGAAAACAAGCTTAAAAGCTTACCCATGACCAACAAGGATGCCAGAGCTTTTGTAAGATTCTTCTTCTCGGGGGCTACTGAATGTGTCCTTGATAAACAGGGTAGGGTATTGATTCCCGGGAACCTGAGAGACCACTCCAAACTCACCAAGGATACAGTTGTTATTGGTGTATCCACCAGACTTGAGATATGGAGCAAAGAGGAGTGGGATAGCTATAATGATGACGACAGCCTAAGCTATGACAGCATAGCTGAAAGGATGGCTGAGCTTGGGATTTAATTAGACGAGTTATATAGATAGAAATATTGTCAGGGGGTGTTCGCATGGAATTTCATCACATATCTGTATTATTGCAGGAGGTTCTGGATGGCCTGAATATAAAGGAAGATGGAATATATGTGGATGGGACCCTCGGAGGAGCAGGACATTCCCTCCAAATAGTGAAGAGACTCACAGGCGGCAAGCTTATAGGAATTGACCAGGATGAGAATGCATTGGAGAAATCCAGAGACGTCCTTTCGGAACATATGGGAAAAGTGCATCTGGTTCATTCAAACTATGTGAATATAAAGAAGGTCCTTGAGGATCTGGGAATAGAAAAGGTAGATGGGATACTTCTGGACCTTGGAGTATCGTCCCATCAGCTGGACGCCGAGGAAAGAGGATTTTCCTACAACAAGGACGCACCTCTTGATATGAGAATGGATACCAGCAGAGAGTTTTCTGCATGGGATGTAGTAAACGATTACTCCGCTGAAGAGCTAACCAGGATTTTTCTCCAGTATGGAGAGGAAAAGTGGGGAAAGAGAATAGCGGAATTCATAGTGAATGAAAGAGCAGAGAAAACAATAGATACAACAATGGAACTTGTATCTGTCATAAAGAAGGCAATACCTAAGAAGGTCAGAATGGAGGGACATCACCCTGCAAAGAAGACTTTTCAAGCAATAAGGATTGAAGTCAACGGAGAATTGGATGTCTTGAAAAGAGCGATTTTGGATATGGTTGACTGCCTCAAGCCAGGGGGAAGGTTGGCAATAATCACTTTCCATTCACTGGAGGACAGAATAGTAAAGGAACAATTCAAAGACCTTTATAAGGATTGTATATGTCCACCTGAATTTCCAATTTGTATTTGCGACAAGAGGCGTGAAATAAAAATAATAACCAGAAAACCAATCGTTCCGGGAAAAGAGGAGCTGGAAACAAATCCCAGAAGCAGGTCGGCAAAGCTAAGGGTGGCTGAGAGAGTGTAGGCAGCATCTGATAAGGGGGTAATACCATGATGGCAGCAAAGGTTCTCTATGATCAATACCCTGAATACATAATGGAAACAGAGCAGATAAAAGTCCGTAAGAAGGTTGTTCGGAAGAAATCCTATGCCCTTAACAGACGTATGTATATTAACCTTGCAATTATTTTATTATCTACATCTTTGTTTATACTACAAGGATATGCTAAAATAACTTCTATGAGATTGGAAATAACTAGATTGGAAAATGAAGCTACAGAACTGGCAAAGTTTAAAAAGGATTTGTCAGGAACCCTTGAGGGACTGAAAAACACAACTCTGATAAGCGAACAGGCCAAGAATAACCTTGGAATGATTTATCCCGAGGAAGGCCAGATTGAGTATATCACAGTAAACGATACAGTATCTGTAGATTCATACCAGGTCACATTACAGGATAAGGTAAGGAATGTAATTGGTCTTTTTGCCAGTCTGTACTAGGAGGGGTTTTATTGCATAAAATAGACAAATCAACCAAAAGACGATTAAAGTTTGCTCTGGTAGTGGTGACTTTAATCGTATTCTTTTTAGGATACAGATTAATAAGAGTCCAGGTGATAGAAGGAGCTGATTACAAACGAGGAGCTCTGCAGCAATGGACTAAGGCAATAAATCTAAAATCAGACCGTGGAATAATTTATGATAGAAAGGGCAGAAAACTTGTTGTAAATGTAACCTCATTTACAGTATGGGCCAGTCCGACTGATGTAAAGGAGCCTGAGCAGGCTGCCATGATGCTTGAGTCCATACTTCAGATTGATTCAGAAAGAATATATGAAAGCCTCAAGAAAGACAGCTCTGTTGTGAAGCTTAAGCAGTGGATTACCAGGGATGAGGCTGAAAAGATAAGAGGACTCGAAATAACAGGGATTTCAATAATAGATGACAACAAGAGATACTATCCATTTGGCAATTTCGCATCCTATGTCATAGGTTTTACAGATATTGACAACAACGGTCTTTATGGTATAGAGAGGGTTTATGACGAATACCTATCAGGCGTACCCGGAGTATGGGTTAAGGCAACAGACAGGGACAATAGACAACTGCCATATGGAAGCGAAAAAGTTTATAATCCTAAGGATGGAACATCTGTGGTTCTTACAATAGATGAGACTATCCAGGGATTTGCCGAGGAGGCTGCACAGGAGGCTCTTATTAAGAATAAGGCAAAAAGTGTTTCCATCATTGTTATGGATCCCCATACCGGCGAGATTCTGGCAATGGCCAATAAACCAGATTACGACCCCAACAACCCGAGAATGTCACTGGACGAAGAAACCAATTCACAATGGGAAACAATGCCCTTCGACGAGAGACAGAAAATGTGGTTTGAATTGTGGAGAAATTATGCAATAAATGACTTATATGAGCCCGGATCCACCTTCAAGATTGTAACAGCAGCTGCGGCACTTGAGGAAGCAACTGCAGATTTGAACACTCATTATTACTGCAATGGGTTTATTAGGGATATCCCAGGGGTGGTTCTCAGATGTTCCAGCTGGTATAATCCACATGAGGATCAGGATTTTTCAGAAGCCTTCAGCAACTCATGCAACGTGGCTTTTGTTAATATGGCTAGAGACCTGGGGAAAGAAAAGCTCTATGAGTACATTAAAGCGTTTGGTTTTGGAGAGGTTTCAGGTATTGATCTTCTGGGAGAAGGAAGTGGTATAATTCCTGCAGACACAGAAGTAATTAGGGAAGTAAACCTGGCAACACTGTCCTATGGGCATGGTATAGCAGTAACTCCTATTCAGATGGTCAATGCTATTGCTGTAGTAGGGAACGGCGGAAATCTAATGACTCCACATATTGTCAAGAGTCTTGTTGATTCCGATGGCAGAGTTATTCGATCATTCCCACCGGATACAAGGAGACAGGTTATTTCTGAAACCACATCAAATGAAATTCTGGATATGCTCGAATTAACAGTACTTGAGGGAACTGGTCGCAAGGCATATGTGCCTGGATATAGAATTGGTGGAAAAACTGGAACTGCTCAGAAAATAATAGATGGAAGATATGTTGAGGGCAAATACATTTCGTCCTTCGGAGGAGTTGCGCCTGTAGATGATCCAAAGTTAGCGGTACTTGTAATAGTGGACGAACCGACTGGAATATATTACGGTGGAACTGTTGCAGGACCACCTGCCGCTTACGTAATTGAAAATACTTTAAACTATATGGAGATTCCAAGGAAATTTACCGAGAATGAGCTGAAGGCAACAAAAGATACAGTAATGGTACCTGATGTGAGGAATTTACCTATCGGTCAGGCTGGAAAAGAATTTACAGACCTTGAGCTTAAATATACAACAGAGTATGAACACTTCAGTACAGACACTTTGGTAATAGATCAATACCCTTCACCTGGAGAGGAAGTAATTAAAGGTTCCATAATAGATCTATATCTTGAGGATGGAAGCAATAACCCGGTTTTATCCAACGAAGAGCAAATTAATTTGGACTAGAAGACAACCATGTGTTGTCTTTCTTGCTCGGATGTTAATAAGTTTCTCTGGTAAATGGAGTCAATCTTTACTATAATAGGAATGATATATACGAAGAATGACAGTCGAGAGGAGTACATTTATGAATGAAACAACCCAGCTTATGCTGGCATTGGGGGCAAGTTTCGCATTGAGCTCATTTCTTGGACCCAAGACAATACCTATGCTGCAAAAAATGAAAATCGGACAGAGCATAAGAGAGGATGGCCCATCAACCCATCTTTCAAAATCAGGTACGCCAACAATGGGAGGAATAATCTTTCTAGTTGCATTTATCTTATCAGTTCTTATTTCAGGTGGTTTCAGCAAAGATATGGGAATAATTATACTTTCTACGCTCGGTTTCGGAGCTGTGGGCTTTATGGATGATTATATCAAGGTGGTAAAAAAAAGAAATCTCGGACTGAGAGCATATCAAAAGATAATCTACCAATCTCTGGTAGCAGTTATTCTCATTCAGTACTACCTTCATTACTCAGATGGCTATCCTCAAATCCATGTGCCAATATTTGGAGAAATGACAATGGCACTTGGTATCATTACAGTACCATTTCTTTTGATTATTGTTGTAGGAACGGTAAATGCAGTAAATCTTACAGACGGTCTGGATGGGTTGGCAACGGGAATATCTGCTATAGTTTTTACTGCCTTCGGGATACTATCATACAGACTCGGATATATTGAAGGGTCTGTAGCAGCATTTGCTTTGACTGGTGCACTTTTAGGATTTTTAATTTACAATTACAATCCAGCGAGGATATTCATGGGCGACACCGGATCGTTGGCTATTGGTGGAGCACTATCTGCAATAGCGTTGCTTTCGGGAACATTTTTGTTTATTCCTGTCATCGGAGGTATCTTCTTTGCAGAAGCACTATCGGTTATAATACAAGTTGGCTACTTCAAGCTTACAAAGAAGCGATTCTTCAGAATGGCACCGTTACATCATCATTATGAGCAAAAGGGCTGGAGGGAAATCAAGGTTGTCTGGGTTTTCTGGGCAGTGACTCTGATCCTGTCCCTGACAGGACTATATATTTTAAGTTAGGAAGTGTGTCATATGCTTATCAAGGCAAAAAAAATAATGGTAATGGGAATAGGAATTACAGGAATTTCAGCTTTAAAGCTGCTTAATAAATATGATAACGAGCTGACTGTTTATGATGAAAAACCAGAGGATCAGATAATCCATATCCTGGAAGAGAATAAACTGCATGATATAAAAATTATAAATAACGATATGGTATATATGATTCAGGGATTGGACTTTATAGTCAAGAGCCCTGGTATACCACCTGACAATAAGGTAATCATGTTTGCCCAGGAAAAGGAGATACCGGTGATTTCTGATATTGAGCTGGCCTATAATATGGGAATCCAAGGGACAATCATTGGGATAACAGGAACAAATGGAAAGACAACATCAACAGTACTTACAGGTGAAATTCTAAGGAATCAGGGCTCAAAAACATATGTCGCAGGGAATGTAGGCATCGGCATATTCCAAGTTCTGGAGGATATTCAGAAGGACGAATATCTAGTGCTGGAGCTCAGTAGCTTTCAGCTTGAGTACACATATCTCTTCAGACCCAGAGTATCCCTTATCCTTAACATAACTGAGGACCATCTGGACTGGCATGGGTCCTTTGACAGTTACATGGCTTCCAAGTTCAAGATCTTTGCAAATCAGAGCGGTGATGATTTCCTTGTACTTAACTGGGATGATGAAAACCTCAGAAAAGCGAAGGACAGAACAAGAGCTTCCATAATCTGGTTCAGCTCAAAGGAAAAGCTGCCAGAAGGAGTTTATAAGGAGGATGGATGGATAGTATATAGAATAGGTGGGAAAGTGGAGAAGGTTTTGCCACTTGAAGATATACTGATTCCAGGTGACCATAACATAGAGAATATCTGCGGTGTTATTGGCATTATGAAAGCCCTTCATGTCCATAATGACACCATCCGTAAAACTGTCAATGCATTCAGAGGAGTGGAGCATAGAATTGAGTTTGTAGCAGAAATAAATGGAGTAAGCTACTATAACGACTCAAAAGGAACAAATGTCGAATCGACGGTTAAAGCTATTGATTCCTTTAACAACCCAATAACCCTTATAGCAGGAGGTTATGACAAAGGAGCTGATTATGGCAGGCTTTTAAAGGTGTTTAAAAAGAAAGCCAGGGCACTGATTCTTATGGGTTCAACAGCCGAAGCAATAAAGAATGCAGCAGAGAAAATAGGAATGGATAATATCAAAATTGTTGAAAATATGGAAGAAGCTGTGCAATTGGCAGCCTCATTTTCAAATGCAGGTGACATTGTACTGCTATCGCCAGCATGTGCAAGCTGGGATATGTACAAAAATTATGAAGAGCGGGGAGACCATTTCAAAAGGATAGTCAATATAATGGCGGAGTGATATTATGGCAAAGCATAAAAAGAAAAAGAAGCCCGTAGACTTTATAATATTTATTTCTGTTATTACCCTTGTTTTCATAGGCATAATAATGGTATATAGTGCAAGCTGGCCTGAAGGCATGGTAAGGTATGAAGATGGGAGTCACTATGCAAAGAGGCATATACAATGGGCTTTGGTCGGTATCATAGCTATGATAGTGACAATGAATATTGAATACAGAATCTGGAAGCGGCTTTCGGTACCTATATATATTACGGCAATTATTCTTGGATTTATGATATTTTCTCCTTTGGGAGTGGAAATAAAGGGTGCCAGAAGGTGGATAGATCTTGGTTTTACAACCTTTATGCCATCTGATGCAATAAAGCTGGGGAGCATTGTATTTTTCGCAGCATTCCTGGACAACAAGAAGGAGAGAATAAGAAAGATATTCGATGGCGCATTGCCGGCATTTATTTTTATCGGTATTTCAGCGGCTCTTGTGTATTTGCAGAGGGACTTGAGTACGACTGTAACAGTAGCGGGAACAATGTTTGCAATGTACTTTGTGGCAGGCATGTGGCTGCCCATATTGGGGGTAATTATAGCTGGAGTAGGAATATTTGCCAGATACGCTATTTTTTCTGAGGGAAACGAGTATCGTCAGAGACGATTATTGGCCTTTATGGATCCATTTGCAGACAAGCTGGGGGATGGTTGGCAAATAGTTCAATCACTTTATGCCATGGGCTCTGGGGGACTTCTTGGTGTTGGACTTGGGCAGAGCAGACAGAAATTTTTTTATATTCCCGAGTCATACAATGACTTTATATTCTCCATAATTGGAGAGGAGCTTGGACTTGTTGGAACACTATTTGTTTTGCTTTTGTATGCTATGATAATCTGGAGAGGCTTTATTATCGCTTTTAATGCAAAGGATGCCTTTGGTTGCTACCTGGCGACAGGAATCACCTCTCTTCTTGCAATCCAGACATTCATCAACATAGGAGTTGTAACATCCAGTATACCCGTAACGGGGATAACATTGCCATTGATAAGCTTTGGAGGCACATCACTGGTCATATATCTTGCGGGACTGGGAATTCTTATGAATATTTCAAGGACCTCCAACACTGATAGGAGAAGAACTGATGAGAATAATAATTAGCGGTGGCGGGACGGGAGGCCATATTTACCCTGCACTTGCCATCGCAGAAGGCTTAAAAGAAAAATACAGTGATGCTGAAATCCTATACGTGGGAACCCAGAACAGTCTTGAGGAAGAGCTGGCAACTGCGGCCGGCTATAGTTTCCGGCCCATACATGTTAAGGGAATGCCCAGAAGGCTTAATAAAAAATCTCTAATATCAGCCAGAGAGCTTTTAAAGGGCCTAGGTGACTCTAAAAGGATCCTTGAGGAGTACAAGCCTGATCTTGTAATAGGTACAGGTGGATATGTGTGCGGTCCTATTCTTTTTAAAGCAGCCAGAAAGAAGATCCCTGCAGCTATCCACGAACAAAATGCTTTCCCGGGCATTACCAACAGAATATTATCAAGGTTTGTAGATAAGGTACTTATAACATATGAGGATTCCAGGAAACAGTTCACTCACAACAATGAAGTTGTCCTTACAGGGAACCCAGTGAGAAAAGACATATTGACTATTGGAAGAGAAGAAGCTCGCAGGGAGCTTTGCATGGATGAAAAACCATTGGTTCTTTCCTTTGGCGGAAGCGGGGGCCAGAGGAGTCTCAATGATGCCATATTGGGAATGATTGAGAAAATTTCCGAGGAAAAAAGAATGAATCTTATTCACGTAACGGGAAAACCACATTATGACGGATTTATTAGGAAGATGAAGGAAGAGGGAATAGTTCCTGGAAACAATATTGAGGTGCTACCTTATCATCATAAAATGCCCTTTGCCATAAATGCTGCCGATGTTATAATCACGAGTGGAGGTGCCATTGCACTTGCTGAGATTTCTGCAGCTGGAAAGCCTTCAATTTTAATTCCAAAGGCCTACACAGCAGAGAATCATCAGGAATACAATGCACGCGCTTTCCTGGAAAAAGGTGCAGCAGAGATGATACTGGAAAAGGACCTGAATTCCAATCTGCTTCTTGAAAGCATCGAGACCCTTGTTTTTGACAAGGAGAGGCTTTCACAGATGTCAGAAAAAAGCAGAGAGCTTGGTAATATAGAGGCAACTGATACAATAATTGAGGAGTTAGCTGACTTAATATAGATTGAAGGTGAGGCTTTGTTCAGGGAGACCAGAGTACAGAGAAAAAAACGGAAAAACAGGCTATACATAAAAATGACTTTACTGGTTTTTGTTCTGATCCTTCTAGTATTCTGGGGTCTAAGAACAAAATTGCTCCAGATAAAGGAAATTAAACTAGAGGGGAATTCAAAACTTTCTGCGGAGGAAATAATAGATGCTTCAGGTATTGTGACAGGTGAGAATATCATTGGTACACAAGGCAGTGATGCTGAGGAATCTGTTTTAGATCTACCATATGTAAAGGACGTCAATGTAAAAAAGAAACTGCCAAATACAATTTTCATTCAAGTGCAGGAAAGAGAACCATATATGCAGTTTGAATTCAATTATAGTTTTGCTGTGGTTGATCTAGAGGGAGTCCTTGTGGACTACTCAGTCAGAAGAGATAGTGGGATTCCACTGGTAAAGGGCTTTAACTGGGAACAGTTAAAACCAGGAGAGGAAATAGCAGACTATACAATAGGTGAAGAATTGCAGGACTTTTTTTATGATGAGGAGATTAAAAATATTGTTCTAAAATTCCGGGAAATAGTATATGATGAAGAGAATAATATTAAGATTATTTTATTTAATGGTGTAACAGTTGAATTCGGACCCCTTCATAATGTAGAATACAAGTTAAAGGTACTTTATGAAATATTGCAGGATGTGGAGGAAAAAAATATACCGACAAAAATGATAATTATGAACAAAGGAGATCATCCGATTGTTGTCAAGGATGAGAAATGAGGGAGTAAAATGAAAATCAAGGGAGAAATAGTAGCGCTTGTAACAGTTTCCCTTATTCTGGGATTGATTTTATCCATCCAGTTCAAGACAATCAATCAATCGGTCGGAGAAGGAGCAATGCCGACACAAAGGGCCCAGGAGCTGGCCAATGAACTCAGAAAAGCTCAGTCTGAGCTGGAATCACAGCTTCGACACATACAGGAGATAGAGTCAAAAATCGAACAGTATGAAAAGGGAGGTATTGAGAACGACATATATGCAGAGAACCTATATAAGGATGCAATGAAGTATAGGATGCTGGCTGGGTACACTGACCTTAAAGGGGAGGGGATAGTTCTTGAGATCAATGATCCGCCAGTGGATGTAGAGTATGGTGATATTTTCAGCATAGTTGATGAATTGGATCTTGTCCTGCAGGTGGTAAGTGTACTGAATGCAGCTGAGGCGGAAGCAATAAGCATTAATGACCAAAGGTATACAGCCTTTACTGAAATTGTAAGGGCAGGAAATCATATAGAGATAAATGGAGTATCAACAGGTTCACCAATCATTATCAAAGCAATAGGAAACCCTGATACCCTGGAATCGGCACTGAGCATAAAATGGGGTATTGTGTGGCAGCTGAGAAATTACGACTACATAGTGCATCTGACTCAGGACAAGGAAGTCCAGATTCCAAGGTATAGAAGGGTAAAAGATTTCATATACGCCAGTCCTGTAGAAACTGAAAATTAGGGAGGGGTATTATGAAAAAAAATGACCCCAAGCTATTGATCGCCCTGTCCAGCGTATTAGTGGGAGTTCTTATTGCATCTCAGATGAAACTTAACGTAGAGCTCTTGACACCAGTGACAATAAAGTCAATAATTGATACCAGAAAGGAAATAGAAGCTGTTAAAAATGAAATTGATGAATTGGTCAAGATAACAGCTCAAAAGGAAACAGAACTTCAAACCCTGGAGAGCATAAGTACAGGTGATGCCAACATAATAGATATTCTTGAGAAAGATGTAAGGGACAACATGATCCGGGCAGGATATACATCTCTTGAGGGACCAGGTGTTGAAATAATAATGTATGATAACCTCGGGGACCAGATTGGACTGGATTTCAACGATTATATAATCCATGATGTGGATATTATGAATATAATCAATGACCTGAGGGTTGCCGGTGCTGAGGCAATAAGCATAAATGACCAGAGGATAATCGCCAGCAGCGAAATAAAATGCGGCGGACCGATTATCCGTGTAAACGGCAAAAGCTTAGGAACGCCATTTGCAATAAACGCCATAGGAGATCCACAGCTGTTGATGGCAGCTGTCAATGCTCCGGGAACCTACGGTGAAACCCTTAGAAATATATATGGAATAGGGCTGCAGCCGTATGTGAAGGACCAGGTAATGGTACCTGAATACAAGGGATCTTTTCAGTTTATATATGCAAAACCTATGGAAGAAGGTGAGTAAATGGTATATGCTTTGATAGGACTACTAATAGGAGCAACGATAGGATTTCTTCTTCCATATACCTACAACACGGCATATACACTATATATTTCAGTAGCTATTTTAGCTTGCATGGATTCTGTGTTTGGAGGAATAAGAGCAAATCTTGAAAATAAGTTCGATACAAGGATTTTTATTTCCGGATTTTTCGGAAATGCAATATTGGCGGCATTCTTGGCATATATAGGAGACCGACTTGGTTTTCCGCTATATTATGCGGCCATTTTCACCTTTGGAAGCAGACTGTTTGATAATTTCGCAAAAATAAGGAGACTCTGGCTGTTCAGAGAAAAGCCGGCTAAAACAGAAAAGTAGCACCAATTAAGAATAGGAGGAATGGGAATGTTTGATTTTGACATCGATGTTGACCAATTTGCACGAATTAAGGTTTTTGGAGTAGGTGGAGGAGGAAATAATGCTGTCAACCGTATGATTGAATGCGGAGTAAGGGGTATCGAGTTTATCGCTCTCAATACAGACAAGCAGGCACTTTACTCATCCAGGGCTGAACAAAAAGTCCAACTGGGAGAAAAAATCACTAAAGGATTAGGAGCAGGTGCGAATCCTGAAATAGGAACCAGAGCGGCTGAAGAAAACAGAAATGAAATTCTTGAGTCACTTAAGGGAGCCGATATGGTCTTCATCACTGCAGGAATGGGCGGAGGTACCGGAACAGGTGCAGCTCCTATAGTTGCTGAAATTGCAAAGGAACTGGGAATACTCACTGTGGGAGTGGTTACAAAGCCATTCACATTTGAAGGCAAGAAGAGACTTCTTCATGCTGAGCAGGGCATCAAGGAATTAAAGGAAAGGGTAGATACCCTTGTAACAATTCCTAATGATAGGCTGCTTGAAATTGCTGACAAGAAAACAACAATGGCTGATGCATTCATGATGGCGGATGAGGTCCTGAAGCAAGGTATTCAGGGAATTTCCGACCTTATAAGTGTACCAAATCTTATAAACCTTGACTTTGCAGACGTCAAGACAATAATGTTTGACAAGGGAATAGCCCATATGGGAATCGGACGAGCTTCTGGTGACAACAGGGCTGCAGAAGCAGCAAAGCAGGCAATTACAAGTCCATTGCTGGAAACATCAATCGATGGAGCTAGGTCTGTACTCCTTAATATAACAGGAGGTACCGACCTTGGAATATTTGAGGTCAACGAGGCAGCTGATATAATCAGACAATCCGTAGATCCTGATGCAAATATAATTTTTGGAGCAGGCATCGATGAAACTATGTCTGACGAAATTCAGATTACTGTAATTGCAACAGGCTTTGAGGAAGGGACGGTAAGAAACAAGTCCACAATAAATCAAAAAGCCGGATTATTCGGTTCAAAAAAGGTAGAAGAGCCTGTTGAACATAAGGAGATAAAGGAAGCCAGTATGGAAGATCTTGATATTCCAATCTTCCTAAGAAGAAGAGAAAAGAAATAGATGGTAAGACGTATCCTAATAAGGATACGTTTTATTCATTGGAATCCTGAATAGGGGAGGATGAAAACCATGAAATGCCCATATTGTGAGTATCCTGAATCAAAGGTGGTAGACTCAAGACCGACAGATGAGGGGCAGGCCATCAGGAGAAGAAGGGAATGCATAAGTTGCGGCAAGAGATTTACAACCTATGAGAAAATCGAGGAGCTGCCCATAATAGTTGTGAAGAAGGATGGGAACAGACAGGTTTACGACAGAAACAAGCTTATGAACGGAATAATAAAGGCATGCGAAAAGAGACCTGTTTCAATGGGTGTTATCGAGCAGATTGTGGATGATATCGAAAAGACCATATTCAACTCTCTTGAAAATGAAATCACATCAGTAGAAATCGGAGAGCTTGTTATGAACAAGCTTAAGGATGTTGATGAGGTTGCCTATGTGAGATTCGCATCGGTTTACAGACAGTTCAAGGATGTAAATTCATTTATGGACGAGCTGAAGAAGATTCTGGACGAAAACAACTAGAGGGTGTTTTATTATGAGAAAAAACCAAATAAATGAGCTATTGGTGCAAAATATATTGCAGTATGGAAACATTGGAGTTCACGTAATAGATATAAACAGAAAAACACTGATATACAATGAAGCAATGGCTGAGTTGGAAGGGCTGGAAATTTTTCAGGTCATAGACAAGGATATTCTGGAAATTTTTCCTAGCCTCAATGAGAACACATCGACTCTGATAAATGTCATAAATTCAGGCGAACCCATAATAAACAGCACCCAGACTTATTTCAATTACAGAGGTCATTCAATTACTACAATAAGCACGACAATACCTCTGTTTGCAAACGAGACAATAGTCGGCGCAATGGAAATAGCACAGGATGTAACAAATCTTAGGAAGCTGTCGGATCAGCTCCTTGAGCTGCAGCAGGAGCTGAAGGTAAGCAGGAAGGATTCATACAGCAAACCTCAGATAAAGAAATACACCTTTGGAAATATCATAGGCAATAACAAGGCTCTTATAATGGCAAAAGAGATAGGGGAAAAAGCCAGCGAAACTCCATCGAGCATCCTTATTTATGGAGAGACGGGAACCGGCAAGGAAATGTTTGCCCAGTCAATTCACAATCACGGATTAAGGAAAAACAACACCTTTATAGCACAAAACTGTGCCGCAATTCCAGATTCCCTACTGGAGGGAATTTTGTTTGGAACAGAAAAGGGAGGCTTTACAGGTGCGATTGAAAGGGAAGGAATATTTGAACAGGCCAATGGAGGTTCTCTTCTTCTTGATGAAATAAACTCCATGAGTCTTCCTCTTCAGGCCAAGCTGCTACGAGTGCTACAGGAAGGATATATAAGAAGAATCGGTGGCCTGGAGGACATTCCTATTGATGTAAGAATAATAGCCACCACAAACGAGGATCCAAGAGAAGCGGTTGAGAAAGGAATTTTGAGACGCGATCTATTTTACAGGCTTAGTGTTATCAACATTCATATACCGCCATTGAGGGAAAGGCTGGATGACCTTGATCTTCTTATAAAGTACTTTATTAAAAAGTACGATAAGCTCCTAAATAAATCCATAGAGAAGATATCAGATCAGGTAATCGAAGATTTCAGAAACTATGATTGGCCGGGAAACATCCGTGAGCTTGAGAACTTCATTGAGGGTGCGATGAATATGGTATCCTCAAGAGACAAGATTCTCAACAGGGAAAACTTCATCACCTCAAATTTTATCCCTAAAACTTCAAATATAGGAAACAGGTTGATTGGCCAGCTTGCGGACAATTCTCTTCCTGAACTGATTCAAGGGATTGAAAAGAAACTTGTTATGGAGATGATGGGAAGATACGGCAATAATATAACAACAGCAGCAAAACACCTGGGAATAAAGAGACAGACTCTTCAGCATAAGTTGAAGAAATATGGTCAAATGCAATAATATTTGCGGTAAAAGCAAATATTATTGCATTTTTTTTGTAAAAAAGTGAAGTTTTTGACATAGAATAAGGTTTGCAATATAAAGATATGAGCAAAATAGACGTATTAAAAAATTGGCACAATAATTGCATTAATAATATACATACGATTGGAAGCTTTGCAGTTGTCAAACACTAACGGAGGTGCACTATGAGAAAAGAAAATGTAAAGGTAATCATTTGGGGACTAGGCGCAATGGGAAGCGGTATGGCGGATATGCTCCTAAAAAAAGAAGGAGTTGAAATTGTAGGTGCGGTCGGCAGAGGAAATAAGCTTGGAAAGAGCATGTACGACTTTATCACCACTGAAAGAGGCGACAGACCGGATGTAGTAATAGGAACACCTGAGGAAGTAATAACTGAGGGATGTGCTGATGTTGTACTTACTGCAACAGACTCTTTTACGAAAATTGCTTTTGATAGACTTAAATTTGTACTTGAGAAGAAGATAAACGTTGTTTCTTCTGCTGAAGAGATGGCTTATCCACTTGCACAATCACCTGAAGAAGCAAAAAAGCTCGATGAAATAGCAAAAGCAAACGGAGTATCAATTATAGGTACAGGAATCAATCCTGGACTTATTATGGACCTGCTTGTTGTATTGATGACTGGATGCTGCGAAACAGTAGATCATATCACTGCAAGAAGAGTAAACAGCCTTTCACCATTCGGACCTGCTGTTATGGAAGAGCAGGGAATCGGGATTACAAAGGAAGAATTTGAAGAAGGAGTTAAGACTGGAAAGCTTTCAGGACACGTTGGTTTTCATGAGTCAATTTATATGATTGCTGATGCAATAGGCTGGAATGTAGAAAAGATAGAGCAGTCGATGGAGCCTATTATGACAGATGTTGATAGAAGATCTCCACATGGTTTTGCTAAAGCTGGAAATGTGGCAGGCTGTGCCATGAAAGGTTTTGGTTATGTTGACGGTGAGGTGAAAATCGAAATGGATCATCCTCAACAAATTGAACCAGAGCAGGTTGGAGTTGATACAGGTGACTATGTGATAATAAAGGGCAATCCGAACATTAACCTTGTAAACTCACCTGAAGTACCAGGAGGAATCGGTACAATAGCAATGTGTGTAAATATGATTCCACATATTATCAATGCAAGACCAGGATTAAAGACTATGATAGATCTTCCAGTGCCGAGAGCAATAATGGGCGACATGAGAAAAATGATAGAAGTGGAATAAATAATAAAAAGTTGAAACAAAAATATTAAGAAGCTGAAATAAATTTAAGGTGAGTAGATAGTTTGTCTACTCATTCTTCCATGAAAACATTTAGAGAAGGAGGAAGTTGATATGGTTGCTAAAAAAGGCGATTGGGTAAGAATCCATAAGATTATTCTTAATGTAGGCGAAAGAGCGCCAAATATCCCCGAGGATACTCAAAAAGTACCCCTGGAAATGTGGGACAAAGGATTCCTTATGAATGAAAATGCAAATATTGGAGATCAGGTTGAGATTGAAACATACATCGGAAGAAAAGTGATGGGAGAATTGATAGAAGTAAATCCTTACTGGGACCACGACTACGGAAAGGCAGTTCCTGAGTTGTTGTATATAGGAAGACAGGCCAGGGAATTATTGGAAGAAGGTGAAAAGCATGACTAAAGACAGAAGCTTTAGCGCAGTTATGGCAAGAAAGCCTGAAATTATGAAGTCTTCAGTTGGAATCGACTACGATATCTTTGAGTCAGGTTCAATCGCTTTTGATTATGAAAGAATGATGAAGGAAACAGGCTATACTCTTCAGGAGATTGAGTCGATTCAGAAGGATGTAACAGTAGGGAACACACCACTTTATGAGCTGAGAAATATTACTAAATTGGCGAGAAAATACGCTGAGCCTGGAAAAGGTGCCAGAATATTCCTAAAGGATGAAGCAAGTAACCCTTCAGGAAGCTTTAAGGCCAGAAGGGCAGCTACAGCAGTTTATCATGCACAGAGATTGGGGTATAAAGGAGTTATAGCAGCTACATCAGGAAACTACGGAGCGGCTGTTGCATCACAGGCGGCAATGAGGGGTCTGAAATGCATAATTGTGCAGGAGTGCTACGACTCTAAGGGAAAAGGTCAGCCTGAGATTATAGAGAAGGCGAGGGCATGTGAAGCATACGGAGCAGAGGTAGTACAGCTGTCAGTCGGACCTGAACTGTTTTACTCGTTCCTTCTTTTGCTTGAGGACACAGGATTCTTTAATGCATCCCTGTACACTCCATTCGGGATTGCAGGAGTAGAAACACTTGGCTATGAGATCTCAATGGACTTTAGGGAGAAGGAAGGTCGTGATCCTGATGCCGTAATGATTACCAATGCAGGAGGAGGAAACCTTACAGGCACAGCCAGGGGACTTATTAAGGCAGGAGCGCTTGATACCAGGATTATTGGAGCCAGTGTAAGCCTTGAAGGTCTGCATATGGCCAGCGACGAGCAGTTCAATAAGAAGTCATTTACAACAGGACATACAGGTTTTGGAATTCCATTTGCAACCTGGCCTGACAGGTCAGATGTTCCAAGATCTGCAGCAAGACCACTGAGATATATGGACAGATACGTAACTGTAAACCAGGGATCAGTATTTTACATGACAGAGCTTCTTGCACAGGTTGAAGGACTTGAGAGAGGACCTGCCGGAAATACTGCATTAGCAGCTGCATTTGTAGTAGCTCAGAAAATGGATGAGGAGCAGATAATTGTAGTTCAGGAAACTGAATACACCGGAGCTGGTAAACATATCAATCCACAGCTTACCTTTGCCAAGGAAAACGGAATCAGGATTCTTAAAGGCAACCCTGCTGAAGAAGTACCTGGAGAGAATATAATACTTCCGGAAAATCCTGGAATGCTTTGCATCGAAGAGCTTGATTTAGACAAAACCAGAAAATCCTATATCAGAAACAGTATCAAGAACACAGGTGTCGAGAAGGTAAACAAACAAGACCTGGAATTTCTCGTTGCCGATACAAAGTCAAATGAAGGGTTTGTAAGGGAGACACTGGAGGAATTGGGAGTACAAGTTGAAACGGAGGAAAAATAATGAAGAGAGCAGATGATTTTCAGGAAAGAAGAAAACACCTGGCAGATCTTTCAGAGGAACAGCTTGAAGCCAGATTCTGGGAAATGGCAGAGAAACTTGTCGATCCTATAGTTGATCTGGGCCATAAAAACACAAGTCCCTCCATCGAGAGAAGCGTTCTGTTGAGAATGGGCTTCTCAAGCTTGGAGGCGAAGAGTATTGTAGACAATGCAATAGACAGAGGACTTATTGGAAAGGGTGTAGGACACATAGTATACAAACTTGCCAATAAGAAGAACATGGAAATAAGAGAAGCCGGACTCCTTCTTGTTGAAGGTAATGCCTGGGATGAAGTAAAATCCTTATTTGAAGGAGGTGCCAAATAATGGAGCTTAAACCAAATGAAAAATTAAACATCAAGGAAATATTAAAGGATATAGAAAACTACAGGCCAAAGAGAAGAGGATGGCACTGGAGGGATGGAGTAGGTAAAAAAAGACAAATCGGTAAATTTGAGTACTATGAAACCTCTGAAAATCTTAAACAGAGCCAGCCGCTTCCCGCAGCAAAGTATTTCGAAAATATAGACCCACAGCCACAGCCAGTTATAACTACAGAAATAGCTTCGGGTAGATTCGAGGACGATATAAGGAGAATGAGAATGGCTGCATGGCATGGTGCTGATCACCTTATGGTAATCAGAACTGCAGGTCAGTCTCACTTTGAAAGCTTGATAGAGGGAACTCCACAGGGTGTTGGCGGAATCCCAATAACCCGTAAGCAGGTAAGGGTACAGAGAAAGGCCCTTGACCTGATTGAGGAAGAGGTAGGCAGACCAATAAACTACCATTCATACGTATCAGGGGTTGCAGGTCCCGAGATTGCTGTAATGTTTGCGGAAGAAGGCGTAAACGGAGCTCACCAGGATCCCCAGTACAATGTACTTTACAGGAACATAAACATGATAAGGTCATTTGTTGATGCAGCTGAGGCCAAGAAGATTATGACCTGGGCTGACATAGCACAGATAGATGGTGCCCATAATGCAAATGCTACAGCAAGGGAAGCATGGAAGGTAATGCCGGAATTGATGGTTCAGCATGCCATTAACTCCATTTTCTCAGTTATGGTTGGAATGAAGAAGGGAAATATCTGCCTTTCAACAGTACCTCCAACAGCACCTCCCGCACCATGTATGAAACTTGACCTGCCATACGCAGTCGCATTGAGAGACTTATTCAGAGAGTACAGAATGAGGGCTCAGCAAAACACAAAATACATGGAGTCATCAACAAGAGAGGCCACAGTTACACATGTTCTAAACCTGTTGATTTCACAGCTTACATCAGCTGATATTCAATCAACAATAACACCTGACGAAGGTAGAAACGTCCCATGGCACATATACAATATCGAAGCAACAGACACTGCAAAGCAGGTATTCAACGGGCTTGACGGACTGATGACAATGATCGGACTGAAACGTCACGACAGTGAGCTGGGAGACACCGTAAGGGAGCTGAAGGAAAGAGCAATTCTGTTTATGGAAGAGATGCTTGAAATCGGAGGTTACTTCGAGGCAGTTCAGGAAGGCTTCTTTGTAGACTCAGGGTACTATCCCGAAAGAAACGGAGACGGAATCATCAGAAAGATTGACGGTGGAGTAGGAGTAGGCACTGTTTATGAGAGAGACACAGACTATATGGCTCCTGTAACAGCTCACTTTGGCTACAACAACGTTGCTCAGTATGGTGAGGAATACGTGGAGAACCCATCAAAACTTATTGGTGGATCAACCCTTGAAGTCCCAGACAAGATAATCTTTATAGATGAACTTGATGAGTCGGACAATGTTAATGTAAGACTTGAAGAAGTAAAGGATCTTATCGGAACAACAAAATTGAAGCCGGAAATGGAATGGCTTGGAGATGGAATTGTCCTCTTGACAATGTTCCTTACTACTGATGTCAGAACTGCTGAATTTGCAGCTCTTGAAATCGGCAAGAGAATGAATCTCCATGACTGCGAAGTAATCCATAAGGAGATTATGCAGGAGGCAGAGGGCACTAGAGTAGAGCTTAAGGGTAAGGTTGACTTTTCAATAGATACAAGTGAGCTTGTAATACCTCCGAAACCAGAGATAATGTCAGATGACCAGATCAGAGAGGATATCGACAACAAGCCAATGAAGGTGGTTGCTGCAACTGTAGGAGAGGACGAGCACTCCGTAGGAATCCGGGAGATAATCGATATCAAGCACGGCGGAATCGAGAGGTACGGAATTGAGTGTCATATCCTCGGAACATCAGTTTCAGTCGAAAAGCTTCTTGATGCTGCAATTGAGATAAATGCAGATGCTGTGCTTACTTCAACTATCATCTCTCACGATGATATTCACTATAAGAATATGAAAAAGCTTCACCAGTATGCGATTGAAAGAGGTGTAAGAGACAAGATGATATTTATTGCAGGAGGCACTCAGGTATCAAATGAGATTGCAGTAATGAACGGAATGGATGCAGGATTTGGCCGGGGGGCAAAGGGTTCGCAAGTAGCTACTTTCCTAGTGAAGAAGAGACGTGAAATGGCCAATGAAGATTAATCTGCTTGTAGCTGAAATAGGAAGTACCACAACTATAGTAAATGCCTTTAACGATATTGGGACCAATCCAGTTTTCCTTGGACAGGGACAGGGGGCAACCTCTGTCCTCCAGGGAGATGTAACAATAGGGCTACACGAAGCCATAGATGACCTTTGCAGAAAACTGAAGGTCGATAAGGTTGAATACGATGAGCTTATAGCAACCAGCTCCGCAGCCGGGGGACTCAGAATGACTGTTCATGGCCTGGTCTATGATATGACTGTAAGGGCAGCCAAGGAGGCTGCCCTGGGAGCCGGTGCAAACATAAAGTATATCACTGCTGGCAAGCTCAGGAAATCAGATCTTAGAAAAATTCAGGAAACAAAGCCAAATATAATCCTGATAGCCGGTGGTGTAAACTACGGAGAAAGGGACACAGCCCTGAACAATGCTGAACTTATTGCAGAGTTGAATCTGGGTATTCCCGTGATATATGCAGGGAATGTGGAAAATCAGGAGGATGTAAGGGATATTTTTGAAGGAACAGACAATGAACTGTATATTGTGGAAAATGTATATCCAAAAATTGATGAGCTCAATATTGAACCAACCAGAAAGGTTATACAGTCTGTATTTGAGAAGCATATAATTCACGCACCTGGAATGGAAAAAATCAGGGATATGGTCACGGGAAACATTATGCCCACCCCTGGAGCGGTCATGGAGGCATCACAGGTTCTCTATAAAGAAATCGGTGACCTTATGACTATAGATGTGGGTGGGGCAACCACTGATGTACACTCGGTTACAGAAGACAGCGAGGAAATTTCCCGAATTATGCTGAGCCCGGAACCTTTCGCAAAGCGAACAGTGGAAGGCGACCTTGGAGTATATGTGAATATGAAGAATATTGTAGATATGGTCGGAGAGGACAAATTGATGGATGAACTGGATTTGGACGAACCGGCACTCCAGAATCTTATACAGCATCACAAGCCCATACCGGAGTCTGACCTTGAAATGAGATTTGTGGAGGTTCTTGCTGAGCATGCCACAATCACTGCAGTGAAGAGACATGCCGGAAGACTTATAGCCCTTTACGGACCAAGCGGCAAAAAGACAATCGCCGAAGGCAAGGACCTTACTGGAGTAAGATATATCATAGCTACCGGAGGAGCATTGACTAGACTTTCGGGAAGAAATGACATAATAGAGAAAATTCCCCTTTCAAATACGGGGACAGGCCTTCTTCCCAACAAGGAAGCGGAAATCCTCATAGATAACCACTATATAATGGCATCCTTAGGGGTTATGTCAAAGAAATATCCGGAGATAGCTCTTGATTTGATGATGAAGAGTTTTGGATTGAGATAAGGAGGAGTGCTATGGCATATCCAAGAGTTACAATTGATACAGAAAAGCTTAGAAACAATGTAAGAACTGTAGTGAAAATTGCTGCAGCCAGTCATATTGCTGTTGCAGGCGTAACAAAGGGTTTCTGTGGCAATCCTGAAATTGCAAAAGCTTATGTAGATGGAGGGGTTGCCTATTTGGCTGACTCCAGGCTACAAAATCTGAAGAAGCTCAAGGATTTGAATATCCCAAAGCTTATGCTTAGACTACCTATGATTTCGGAAGCAGAAGAGCTTGTAAAGTATGCAGATATATCCTTGAATTCTGAAGTAGAGACAGTAAAGGCACTTAACAAGGCGAGTGAGAAAATAAACAAGGTACATGACATAATCCTTATGGTTGACCTTGGTGACCTAAGGGAAGGATATTTTCATGAAGAAGATCTTTTAGAGGCAGTCAGGGAAATACTCAATCTTAAATGGATAAAGATTAGAGGCCTGGGAGTAAACCTTACCTGCTATGGAGGAGTGATTCCAAAGGAAGGAATACTTCAGAGACTTGTGGACTTGGCAACAAGAGTCGAGGATGAATTTAACATAAAGCTTGAAATTATTTCAGGAGGAAACTCCAGCACAATTCCACTTCTGGATGGCAGAATCCCTGAAGGAATAAATCAGCTGAGACTTGGGGAAGCCCTTCTTATGGGGACCGAGGCTGCTTATGGAAATAGAATTGAAGGAACAGATGATTCAGTATTCACTCTCGAGGCACAGGTTATCGAGGTAAAGGAAAAGCCTTCAGTACCCACTGAAGAAATCGGAAGGGATGCCTTTGGAAAGGTCCCAACCTTTGTGGACAGGGGAGTAAGAAAAAGAATTCTTTGTGCAGTAGGCAAGCAGGATTTGGATCTGGACACTTTGAAACCAATGGATCCAGGACTTATTATATTGGGAGGAAGCTCCGACCACCTGATCTTGGATGGATCAGATTCTGGGGAGGATTATAAAGTGGGGGACATAATTTCCTTTAATATGCATTATGTAAGCATGCTTAGAATCATGACAAGTGAATATGTTGAGAAGAATATTATCTAGGAGTCCGCGAGGGCTCCTTTTTTGTTTGCGAGGCATGTTGCCGAGCTAATGGTCTTGAAAGAAAGACCTGTCACCTAGCTAATGGGAAGACAAGCTGTAAGCAAGGGCGTTTTCG
>JBNJCX010000016.1:0-39851 GCA_051744365.1 Bacillota bacterium | reverse complement strand
TCCTGTCATTTTGTTACGTCTGTTGAAAGGTACCAATCCAGCCATGATCAACAACTCCTTTTATATATATTTTTTGTATTAGCACTCTCCTAAGGAGAGCGCTAACCTTTTTACAATTATATTATAGGACATGATATGTGTTTTGTCAATACCTTCTGCCTATTTTTTTAAGTCCACAAGGTACCAGGCCGCTCTATTGTCAACATTTACTTTTTCCACGTTTCCAAAGATTTCTCTCAATTCATCCTGGACCACCTTTATGAAATTGAAGTAATCTCCTCCCTCAAGCCATTCCACAAAATCATTTGCCAATCTTCTCTTTTCATTGTAGTCGTAGATTATCATTTTTTTGGAGGTCACCCGTGCCATTTCCCTGTACATCCTGATGCGGTCCTCCTTTTTCATACCGTGTGCCACATAGGAGGATATTGAAAGGTCAAAATGGTCATCTTCAAAGGGCAGGCCTTCGAGCACATCAGCCATAACACAATCGGCCTGGATGTCAGCATTCTTCTTTTTTGCAATTTCAAGCATTCTTTCAACTGGCTCAACTCCCGTTACAGCGAGGCCGTCTTCAGCAAGAACCCTGCACAGGGCTCCTGTGCCGAAGCCTATGTCAACAACGGAGGAATAATCCCTGAAATCAATAAAATCCCTGTTCTCCTCCAGTATCCGCCTGTAGTATTTCACCTGACGATTGTAAAAGAGGCCATAGATCGGTGCAATTGTATGAAATACGCCATTGCTCATCTTTCTCACTCCTAAATATGAAAATAGTAGGAATTCATAAGATATAAATCCCCGTACTTTTCTGTCAGCCTCCAAAGGCTTTTCTTTATGGCCTTAAGGGACAAACCGCCTCCCTTGAATCTCTCCAGCTCTCTTCTGAATTTGACTTTCTCCTTTTCCTGGGCAATATCCTTGAAATATCCCCATACATGCTCAATCCCGTTTATAACCGTTCCCTGGGATGGCTCTGCCGAATGCATGGCATTATCCAGAAGGCTATAGAATTCCCTGACGGGATAGGCGCTCTTGTCCTTTAGCAGCCCCCTGATCGCCCGGTAGCCTTCCGGGGATCTTTCCAGGACATTGTACTTGTATCTGCTCCATTCCCTTTCCAGGGCTTCGATCTTTCCTGTATCGAGCAGTGCATTCTTTCCCTTTATCGCAGACAGGTTCTTGTCCTTCACTTCAAGCATTATATCGAGGTTATGGTGTATGTTCTTTTGGGTATATTCCATCAGCTCACCGACATCTATTGTCTCCGAATGGGCTCCAGGATTTTTTTCAGGATTCTGCTGCGAATAATGGATCTTCTGAGGACCATCCTCCTCTTTCCAGGTCCTGCCTGCTTCCTCTATCCAAAGAAGATCATTCCCATCCCCTCCGTTGATATGATGGTGAAGGTTGTCGAATACCACGGGGATTCCCATGGAGACTCCGATTTCCAGCACCTCCTCTATTCTGTATGACCTGTCGTCGTTTTCAATGACGAGCCGGCCTTTGATATTGTCCGGAAGTTTTTTATAGTTTTTTTTGAATCTCTTTATTGCAGACTCCTTGTCGCCATACACCCCGCCTATGTGAAGGATTATTTTGGCCGTGTTGTCTGTATCGAGGCTGTCGAGAACCTGGGCGTGATATATCAGATCCTCCACTGCCCGGTTGACAACATCCTCATCCGGCGAGTTCAGCACAGTATACTGACCGGGATGCATTGACACCCTGGTTCCACTATGCTTTATTATTCTGCCCAGATCCTCCCATTGAGGCTGGAAGATTTCCCACCACCTTGTCCTATTCACAGGACTTGAGGCAAATGGAATAAGATCTGAAGATATCCTGAACATGTCGAGATCATTCTGGGCATTATATAAAAGAACCTTCCCCAATGTATCCAGGTTGTGTTCAGCAATCTGAAGAAGCTTCTCCTCCGTTGCATTCTTCTGTATTGTTCCCTTGAAATCCGTATAGGGAATGCCTCTGGTAAGGCATGCATATCCTATTTTCATATTTTCTCCTTCAATAGATGACCTTATTCTTTCCTTCTTTTTTCGCCTTGTACATCAGCTCATCGGCAGCATTTACGAGATCCTTGAGGTTTTCTCCGAAGTATTCCTTTACGCCGCCACTTATGGTTACAGTCACTTCATTGTCAAATATAAGATTCTGGACTCTTTTTCTTATTCTCTCTCCGATTTCCAAGGCGTCATCTCCCCTTGTAAAGGGAAGTACCACAAGGAACTCTTCACCTCCGTACCTGCCGACGGCATCTGTCTTGCGAAGGCTTTTTTTGATTGCTTTCCCGACCTTTTTAAGGACTTTATCGCCAAAGACATGGCCCTTTGTATCGTTTATTTTTTTGAAATCATCCAGATCCAGGAGAATTATGCTTAAGTCCTCCTTGTATTTGACGCTGTCAGCCATTTCTCTCCTGAGAAAATCCATTATTGCATTATGATTCTTAAGCATGGTCAACCCATCTGTAATGGATTTTTTCATAAGCTCCCTGTTTTTATTCTCGAGCTCTTTTTCAAGGAGTTTCTTCTTGGTTATATCAAATACTATTCCCGCCAGGAACACGGGCTTTCCTTCTTTGTTGAACCTTGTAGCTGCTCCTCTGTCATAGAACCATTTCCAAGCACCGTCTTTTGTCTTTATCCTGTATTCAACTTCGTATACGGGGCTCTCTCCCTTAAGATGGGCCTTCATATTCTCCATGGTTTTATCGTAATCATCGGGATGAAGCTTTTCTGTGAAAAACTGATAGGTTACTGGGGATTCGATATCTGATTCATCGTACCCCAGAGCCCTTACCTTAAGAGGATTGAAAGTCACTGAATTGGTCTCCAGGTCCCAATACCAGTTGCCCAGATTACCGGTCCAGGGAAACTCCAGCTTGTCACGGTTTTCCATATCGCTCTTTAGTTGTTCATTGAGTTTTTCTAGTTCCTCTAATCTTTCCAGCATCTGCTCCCTTGTATAATCAAGGTAATCCATGATTTGCCTCCTTTAGAGCCCTATCCTGTCAAGCTCCCTTAGATTGTTCTGCTTTATTATATTCATCAGCTTGATGGGATACTGTGGGTCTGTGGCATAGCCCGCTCTTCTGATTGCCCAGGAGCCCATGGTACTGCTGTGCATAACATCCCTGAATATTCCATATCTTTCCTTCTCAAGCAGGACCTTGTGGTCATTCCAGCTTTCCTGCACGTCCTTGTATGCCCTAAACTCTGCATCGATTCTGTAGGTTACGCCATTATATACCTCCCAGGTGTTTGATATAACTGAGCCATTGCTGGCACTTCCCTTTATGCCAAACAGGTTGTTGGAAATCTTCCCGGTGTATTTGTCCCTTGGGACGGACTGACCCCAGCCTGTTTCAAGTATTGCCTGGGCGGTCTGTATTGCCGCTGACATCCCTGTCTTTCTGTAGGACTGAACTGCCATTCTGGATGCAAATGACTGGAACTGGTCCTTTGGCACTATGCTTACGGGACCGAAAATCTGTTTTGTATAGACTTCAAAATCCACCGTCTCACTGTTGGTTGCCTTGCCGTTATAGCTGCCTCTTGCCAGAATTCTCCAGTCCCCTGTATCCTGTGACTGGGGTACGAATCTGCCCTTGCCGGTTGCAGGATCTATGCCGACTGTTCTGGTGGCACCTGTCGATCTGTTGGTAAGAACAAACTGGACATTTTGGAATTCAACATTGCTTCTGTATGTCAGTTCGGTTTCTCCAGTAACCACCTGCTTGGGTCCTATTCCCTGTAGCTGCAGCTTTGGTGTACCGTCAATATTGACTCTTACGGGCTCGCTTGTCCGTACAATACCTGATGAATCCACAACCCTTACCATCAATTCCTTGGCTCCTGATACTTCAGGTCCCGGGAACCAGGTGTACGTTCCGTAGGGTATGGTCTGGATTACTGTCTCCATTCCTGTGGAGGGTTCTCTCATAATAAACTGGGTTTCTCTTACATCAAAGTTCCTGTTGGCCATAAGGGTCACAGGATTGTTTATGGTCATACCTTCAGTTGCTCCTGAAAGAGTAAGCTTCATTGGCACCTGAATATTTACCCTGTAGGTTTCTCCAGGGAACTCATTCATGCTGTGGTCCTTGGCCACAATCTGTACAGTGTGAGGACCTGTTTCTGTTGACATGGGATTCCAGGTGAATGCACCGAAGGGATCCTGGTCATCATATTCCTTTACCCTTCCCGTCGTGGTGTTGGTTACCACATATTTTACTGAATATGGGGCAAAATTCAATTTTGGTGTAAGCTGTCTTGCAGTTGATACAACCATATTATCCACCAGTCCGTTTATTTCAACGTGGGGAATAACCCTTACCGATACAGGAATGCTGTCTCCTGCAACGAAGTTTCCGTTTGAGTCATATACACCGGCCACAAGAAGCTTGTCCCCGGTCTGCTCAATCTCTGGAATATATTCCACTGACCTGGCAGCTGCATCTGCCCTGCCAACTACAAATCCAGTATGATTATCCTTATCCAGAAGCAGCAGCCTAAGCTGATTGCCTTCCTTCAGAATGGCTGAATCCCCGCTTACTGAAATTTTCGCGATTTCTGTAATATAGCTGCCAGGATTGTGGGAAGTGATATCAATGTCATAAAACGGCTGGACTGTTGCTGCATTTTTTGAATTGACAATTACAGTCCTGGTATCGTTGTCCCACTCCACTTCAATTCCAAGACCGTTGCTTATTAGCCTCAATGGTACAAATGTTCTACTTTCAATTATCCTGGGTGCAACATCACTTACTATTGCATCCTGGGAGTTTCCGATTTCAACGACCCTGCTGTCCACTACCAACCGAAGAGACTTGTCTCCCTTCCATGCTTTTACAGTCCTTGTAGCATTATCCCAGCTAACCTCCCCACCGATTTCCTCCGTTACAAATCTGATGGGTACCAGAGTCCTTCCATTTTCAATAATCGGTTCTGTAAGATGGGTAATATCCTTTCCATCCACAACAAGCTTTATAGGCTCCATACCAGTGGCCTCTGTTTCGCAGCCAGATGATACCATCAGTACTGTTGCCATAATTCCCATAACAAAATATTTTCCTAAGCTCTTCATTATTTGCACCTCTCTTTTTTGTCTATGTTATCTAGTTAGTTATACCCAATATCGAAGGTTTAACCGGGTTATCTATGGAGTTGAATTTTCAGCTCTTCGCTGATATTATATTCTTATACTGCAGAAGGGAGTAACGATATGGCTGAAGGCACCTGCACACTTTTAATAATTCTATTTGGCGGCATTATGCTCCTTGTGTCCTACGCTTTTGGAGTATACAGAAGACACAAATAAAGAAAAACGTTGGTGTCTTCTTCTCTATGCCTCAGCTCCACTGAAGAAGTCTTCTTTCTCCCTCAAGAACCCTGATTTCAGTTATGTCCTGGCTTACTTCAAGGACTCCCTTGTATTCCCCATCATCGGTCCTCATGGCGAAATACTGGATCAGGATCATCCGCTCCTCTATCCTGATCCAGAATATCGCAGTATCCCTTTCTCCTTTTCTGAAGGCCTCCACTATCTCCTCTACGATATGGACGCTGTCAGGTGGATGACACTTGCTTACATCACGTCCTATTATTGCAGGTGATCTTGGAAAAATCCTGTCCTTTGGCTTTGTAAAAAACCTTACCTTGTTGTTTTCATCCACAAAGGTCATATCCACCGGCAATGAGTCAAAGAGGAGCTTTAGCTGATGGAAGTCGAGCTCACCGGTCTCCGTCTTGAATTTGCCGTCAATTGCTGATAGGGAAAGCTCCTTGTTTCCCTCCAATGTATTCTCATCCCATTTCTTTTCTATAAACGGGAAGCTGTATTCGTAGCTTTGTCTATGCATCTGGTGCCATTCCTGTTCACTTAGAACCTCACAGGCTGCGGGAAAGAGTATGATTTCCTCCTTCTTTACAATCCCCAGTATTCCAAAGAAGAGAGCTGCTATCGCTACATTTACCTCGTGGTCGTCGCAATTTGGATCCCTTAATTTTTTTAAGGCATCCTCAACCTGATTTTTTACTTCATCGTGGAGAGCCCACATTATCGATAAGCCTTCATATCTGGGCATCTTCTTCTCCATATATGGGAACAGGATATTCTCCTTCTTGGTATAGTGTGGGTAGAATTCCTTCAATTCTTCTATAAGCGGAATCAGCTTTTCCCTTCTCATTTCGGATACAGGCTCCCTGACGATTGTCTTTATATGGTCTGTTTTCTTTTTCAATGCCTGGTTTTCAAGCTCAAGGTCTGTAAGGAAATTATCGTTTTCAGGCCTTTTCCAGGTATGACCAGCGAGGCTCTTATGGAATACATTTATGATCTTATCCAGGAATCCCAATATCTCCCTGGCAGTCATCCCCTCCTCAAGCAAGCCGTGGAAAATCCGGAATGCATCCTGTGGCTCCACAGCATTTATTTCATCCTTGTATTCCAGATACAGTTCTCTTCCATCCTCTTTGGCGTTTAATCTCGTAATATATTCCTTTAGCCTCTCGATTTTTTTATTCTCAGGATTCATCTTATCGCCCCTCGTATTCAGTGATGTTTTAATTATACCTTAGAAACATTATTGAGGCAAAAAAACAACAGGAGTCTTTAGGCTCCTGTCACTACATGTTTTTCATATATTCATCTCTTGTTATGGCATAGCACAGCTCGTCGTGGACCAGTCCGTCATAGGTCACTGTTGCGGCCTTCAAGGTTCCCTCGCAGGTGAATCCACACTTAAGGATTACGTTTCCGGACCTTTCGTTGTGGGGATAATGATAGGCTGATACAATGTCCACCTCGAGTACTTCAAATGCATGACTTACAATCCTCCTGGCCGCTTCCGTCGCATATCCCTGGCTCCAGTAGAGAGGGTTCATAACATATCCCATCATCCTTGCAGACTTGTTGTCCCTTTTTCTATCCCTATGTAGCCCGATGGAGCCGATTACCTTGGAATTCTCCTTCAGCACGATAGCCCAAGTGTCGGTGCTCTTGATAAACTTATTCAGTATAAGTAAGGATTCATCCTTGCTTCGATGGTAATCCCACCCTGCGTCAGGACCTACCTTCGGATCCTTTGCATATTCATATAAATCATTAAGATCGCTCAGCCTGAACTTTCTTAAGAGAAGTCTCTCTGTTTGGAGCAACGGCATATCTTCACCTCAAATCCCTATATTTTATGTCATAATGGGATTGTACCACATACTGGAATTCTATGGAATATTATATGCTATTGCTTATGCCTTGGTTGTATGCATTTTTTCTAGACAGGTATCTTGTGAACAATCTCAATAAAGATTTCCGCCAGATCTGGATCAAACTGTGTTCCTGCATTTCTTCTTATTTCTTCAAGGGCTTTCTCCCTTGATATTTTGCTTTTGTAGGGTCTGTCTGTAATCATGGCATCATATGCATCTATTATGCAGATGATCCTCGAAAGCATTGGAATTTCAGCCTTTTCTAGACCATCTGGATATCCCTTGCCATCCCAACGCTCATGGTGGGAAAGTATATAGTCGGCAATTGCAGCCAGTTCTATCGATGCCATAGCTATTCTGTATCCCATCTCAGGATGCTTCCTTATCACACCCCATTCCTCTCTGGAAAGAGGCTCCTCCTTGTTCAACAGCTCAGTATCAATGGCTATTTTGCCTATATCGTGTATGGACACCAATGTCAGCAGCTTTTCTTCCGTTTCATAGTTCAAGCCTATTCTTCTGCTTATAGCTCTTGCAATCTTCTCCATATAGGTCATGTTTTCCTCATTTTCTTCCCCTCTTCTCAAGAGTGAGTTCCTTATGGATTTAATTATGGTGCTGTGGGTGCTCTTATGGTCAAAGAGCTTGTTTCTATACATATGATCCTCTGCAAGCTTAATGATCTCATCAAGCTTCTCATCCATTGTTTCCCTTGTGGCATATCCAAGGGAAATGCTTATTTTCACGGGTGAATCCTTGTTCAGCTCGTTGAAGATTCCGCTTTCCTCCGTAATTCTGCGGACTACCTTGTCTGCAACCTCAAATCGGGTATTTGGCAGCAAAATTACAAATTCGTCACCGCCAGTTCTGGCAAGTACGTCTGTATTTCTAATGGAATCCTTTAACAGCTCTGCCGTACTAATAATAAGCTGATCTCCATATTCGTGTCCAAATGCGTCATTTATTAGCTTCAGCCCATTAATGTCTCCCACTATAACTGATAATGGCAAGTAATCCTCCATATCCAGTGCATTTATTGTGTCATTATAGTATCTTCTGTTGTATATTCCCGTCATGGCATCGTAGTAGGTCAGATAATTGATCTTTTCCTCCCTCTCTTTTTGCTGGGTAATATCAACTATCATTCCCTCAAGTGCAGAAAGGTTGCCATCCTGGTCAAAAACGGGCTGCCCCTGCTCATAAACCCATTTTTTTTCTCCGGTTGCCGTGATTATTTCATATTCTGATCTGACCATCTTTTTATCCCTGACGGCGTCACTCCATATTTCCCTTACCATACTCCTGTATTTATCGGCGATTATCTCATTATAGGATATTTCCCTGTTCCCCAGAATGCTTTCCACTTCATATCCGGTAAGGTCCCTGCACCCCTCGGAAACATACTCCATTGTCCAGTATTCATCAAATTTGCATCTGTAAACCATCCCCGGGAGACTTTCCAGAAGGTTGAGTCTTGTCCTATCATATTTTTTATAATGCTCCAATGATCCGGCTCTTTCGGAAAATGTAACGGCAAAGAGTCCATCACCAAGATCAAACCCCTTGATGTTGAAGTAATAGGGATCGCTGAAGATTACACCCTCAACCTCTCCTTTATCCTCAATACAGCATATAACTTCCTTAAGCTGCTCTGTAAAGGTCTTATCGAAAGCTTCACCTATTTTTCTTCCGACAGTATCGTCCTTTGCATTCACATATTGGATAAACAGCTGATTGAAATCCTGCACAATCATGTCCTCAAAGTCTCCCTCCCCTTTGAGTATCAGATAACCTATTGGTGATTTTCTTAGAAGTTTCTGATATATGCTGTCCATATGGCACCTCTTCCTTGATATTTGCCGTTCATATTCTTTTATACCCCTTTATAGGTTAGAATAATACAAGTTTGTTACATAAAAGAATATATTCCAAAAAAGGATTCCAATTTGATAATTAGTGATGCTAAGCAGATTTCACAGAGTTTTCACCTGAGTGTAACAATTTTGAAATGAAATAAGGGCTCTTTTATGTTATACTTACATAGATATGAAAGGGAGGAGAAACTAAAATGAATTTGTTTACAGAAAGAAAAGCCAGCAGAAAAATAATGCTGTTGTTGCTGATACTCGTTGTGGGAGTATTTGCCGGAGCATGTGAAAAAGCAGAGGAACCAGGAGATGTTGAAGTTGTTGCCAAGGTAAACGATGTTGAGATTACAAAAGATGAGTTCTACAACTACCTTCTTGAGCAAAACGGACCTGAGGTACTTGAGGCTCTGATTCTTGAGAAAATGGTTATGATGGAAGTTGAAAGCAATGGTGTTGAAATCTCAGAGGAAGATATCGATGAGGAATACAATGATATGATAGAATCCTACGGAGGAGAGGAAGCATTTCAGGAAGCGCTTGTTTATTACGGATTTACTGATGAATCTGTTAAGAAGAACATCAAGCTAAACCTTGGAATCGAGGCTTTGATGGATCCATATATTGAAATCACCGAGGAAGAGGTTCTTGAGTACTTTACACAGAACAAGGACACATTCAATACTACAGAACAGGTAAATGCAAGCCATATCCTTGTTGAAACTGAAGAAGAGGCAAACGAAATCGTCGCACTGCTAAACGATGGAGGAGATTTTGCTGAGCTTGCAGCGGAACACTCAATAGACCAGTCCAATGCATCCCAGGGTGGAAGTCTTGGCTTCTTTGGAAAAGGTCAGATGGTAGCTCCCTTTGAGGAAGCGGCCTTCACTCTCCAGCCAGGTGAAATAAGCGAACCTGTACAAACTGATTTTGGATTCCATATCATAAAGGTTGAAGATAAGACAGAAGCAGGGGAAGCAAAGCTTGAGGATGTTTCAGATGAAATAACCGAGGCACTCAGGGAAGAGAAAATGAATACAGCATACTCAACCTGGTATGAGGATGTACAGGCAAAGTACGAAGTGGAGAACTTTATAACAAATAATTAAGATAAAAATTCCTGGCTGCATTTGCAGCCAGGAATTTTTATGTTATTTGTCTTTGTTTCTCTTAAGGAATCCCGCAAGGTCAAGCTCCATGTCAAACCGGTCCTCTCCCTTTCCGTACTCGTCTTTTGAGTACATAATGGACATAAATCCGATTTTATCCCTGTACAATCTTATGGCGGGCTCGTTGTTAACGTCAACAGTAAGGCTCATCTTATCAAAGCCCTGGTCAAGAAGGTCCTCTGCAATAATCTTAAGAAATTCAAATCCAAGACCCATGTTCTGATAATCCTCAGAAATCGCATAGTCAAACAAATATGCCTTGTAAAAGTCCTCCCAGTCCCTCATCAGGATTGCAAGCCCTACAATTTGATGTTTTCCTTCCTCTGTAAGTATATACACATTTCCGTGTCTTATCTGTGGTACCAGACCCCATTGGTCCATTCCGAGGTCCCCAAAAATATCCAGACCAAACTCAACCATATTTCTCAATAGCTTGAGATTAAAATCCTGCACTAGATATACTTTGAGATTATCCACTCCTTCAATGTTCTTTACAACTTTGTGTGGTAGTCCTTTTACTTCTTCTAATCGCATAATTTCTCTCCTTTTCTCTCATATGTGGTTTTTATACCCACAAACAGGCCCTTTCAAAAACTTTTTTTGACTGTCTTGGTCCAACACACTGCTTTTGTCTGTTGAAGTATTGCACGCAGGTCTATGAAAGTATATAATTATTGGAGAAGCAGAAAGGAGTGTGTCAATGGAATTCAAGGATAAAATAACCAAAATGATGCAAATACTTAAAATTACGAATTCTCAGCTGGCAGAAAGGCTTGATATAGACATGTCCCTTGTCAGCAGATGGCGTACAGGCAATAGATTGCCATCTCCCAGGGGAAACCATCTGGAGCAGATTGCAGACTACTTTATGGAGAAAGCCTATGAAAAAGACCATGTAAATGAATTCACTGAGCTGCTATGCCTTTCAGCTGACAGTCACAGAGGTGATTCTTCATATCTAAGATCCTACCTTATACGCTGGTTGGGAGATGACAGCTACGAAGATAATTCTCCTTATATCAGGGACTTTATAAACAAGGTTGAATTCTTTGCACATGACTCCGGATTTGGAGCGCCATCCAGAGAATCCATCCATGTCCCGGAATATTCGATTGAGGAGACATATATCGGAACTCAGGGAAAACGGGAGGCCATAAAAAGACTCCTATATGAAATATCCCAATCTGAGCCCATGGACATATATTTCTACAGCGATGAACCCACTGACTGGATCAAGGACGACATACAATTCTATTTCACGTTCAACAGCATGCTTTCAGATGCCTTGGCTTCAGGTCACAAACTGAAAATCATCCAGTTTTATCAGAAGGATTTCAAGAGCATGATGGATTCAATTGAAAGGTGGATGCCTATATACCTTTCCGGTCAGATTCAAACCTTCTATTATCCTCAGGAGATGAAAAGTCTCTTTGGAAATACTGTCGTAGTTGCAGGTGATCTGGCTGCTGTAAAATCAGCTTCAATCCGGTCCAATTCAGAGAACAGTGTTAACTTCTATGTGACTGGCAAAAAAGTTACAAGGGCAATTCAGGAAAACCTGGAAAGCTTCGTTGGTGAGTGTGAATCCCTGATGAATATATATGGATTCCAGGATCTTAATGAACTGATCCAATACCTGCTTAAACAGGGAGACAATCCAGGGGACCTTATAGCTCTGCATCAGAGCTTAAGTACCATGACCATGCCTGTGGAATTCCTACAGGAACTTTCAGACTCTACAGAGCTCCACAACTCACATCTCAAGAGAACTGGATTACTTAAAGGGAATCTCCAAAGCTACAAATATATTGAAATTTTTTCTCTTCCAACATATGAAGAGTTGGATAGCGGAAAGGAGCAGATTGAATTGTCAAGCTACATTTCATCCTCTCCCCTACACTACGACAGGAGAACCTTCAGGATGCACCTTGAGAATGTCATTGAATGGCTTGAGAAGTATCCAAACTACAGTGTCATCATCCTTGATAAGTTGTTTCTAAAGGATGTACGGATTACTGTCAAGAAGGACAAGACTGCTATTCTCTATAAAATCACACCTTCACCCGTAGCTCTGGCATTTGACAACAAGGACATTATAGATGCCTTCTATTCCTATATAGTATCTGTTATCAAGGAGTCTGACGATAAAACCCTGGACCGGAATTATGCAGTGGAAAGATTGAAGGAATACCTGAATAAACTGTAACAAGTACAACGAGTCTGTATATCAAGTCAACAGGATATTCCTGAGATTGGTATATAGACTTTTATTTTTTTTCATGGGACGGTACTTGACATTGTATACCCCCCTGATGTATAATTGCTCGTGGAGGTTAAGCTAAATGCCAAGACAGGCTCGTGTCAAAGACAATTACGGAATATATTACATCAATCAGCATAGAGGTCCAGGCAGACCAATTTTTCAATCTGACCAGGACAGGGATAGATTCCTCAGCATATTGGATGCAGTAAAATCAAAATTCAATATCGTGGTATATGCCTACTGCATTGCACACGATGATGAATATCATCTGATTATCAATGCAAACGGATCTGACATCTCCAATGTTATGAAGGCTGTAAATATAGCCTATGCAATATATGCAGGTTATCCCGGTCAGCTTTTCAGGGACAGATACAAGAGCAGAATCATAAATGACCATAGTGCATTGATGGAATCAATATACAGCATACACAGCAGAAAGGCCAACTTCCCACATCTATATACCAGTACCTGCTTCTATAACGAGGATGAAATTTTCCAGACAGGTCTGTTGAAAAGCGAGGATATAAGGATACTAAAAGATTATTCAATCTTCAGCGAATCCAAGAAGGAATGCTCAAACTGCATTACAACTATTGAGGAAGCTGAAGGAAGAATAAGTGAGCTGCTCATTCACATGGAGTTGACGTCAAATGATCTGTTCAGAAACAAGGAAAAGAGAAATGAGATGATTCTTCAATTGCGAAGGGAATCCACATTGTCATTGAAGCAGATAGGTATCCTTATGGGAGGACTATCCGAATCAGCCGTCTCAAAGATAATAAGCAATCATTAATCTTTTTACTGTAACATTACAAGTACAGTCCCATTAAATTTATCGGAGGTGTATTATAAGTATGGATGTCAATCTAAACTTAAAGAACAAACCAAACAGGGAAAAACCAGAGCTTAATAAGGAAACCATTTACGATGTTCTGGTTATCGGTGGTGGACCTGCCGGTCTTAATGCTGCCCTATATGCCAAAAGAAAAGGACTTAAGGTAGGAGTAATTGCCAGGGAAGTTGGCGGTCAGGTAATGGATACTTCTTCTGTTGAAAACTACCTGGGTTTCACTTCCCTATCAGGCGAAGAGCTTATGAGACATTTTATAGACCATGTCAATGAACTGAATGTACCAATTCTCGAATATGAGGAGCTTGAAAGCATAAGCATAAAGGATGATTCAATCATAAGAGAGGTCCATTTGAAGAATGGCGATACTTACAGGACATATTCAGTAGTGATAGCCACGGGAAGCAAGCCTAGAAAACTGGGTATCCCTGGAGAAAATGAATATGCCGGTAAAGGTGTCTGCTACTGCGCAATCTGTGACGGCCCTCTGTTTGCCGGAGAGGAAGTTATTGTAGCAGGCGGTGGAAACTCCGCGGTTGAAGCGGCACTGGACCTTGCGAAAATCGTAAAGAAGGTAACCATAATACACAGGTCGCAGTTCAGGGCTGACCAGATCCTAATCGACCAGCTTCTAAAACTGGACAATGTTGATGTCAAGCTCCAGACCCAGATTCTTGAGGTACAGGGAGACAAGTTTATGACAGGAGTAAAGGTTCTCAACAAGGAATCAGGAGAAGAATCTTTCGTGGAAAGTGCCGGACTGTTTGTTGAAATAGGATATCTGCCCAACAGCGAGATTTTTTCGGACCTGCTGGAGCTTAACAACAGAAACGAGATAATCGTGGATACGTATGGCAAGACCAGTGTAGAAGGCATCTATGCAGCAGGAGATGTCACTGACATTCCGTACAAGCAGATAATAATGTCAGCAGGTGACGGAGCAAAATGCGCGTTGGCAGTAAATGACTATTTGAATACTATAAGCAAGTAAATCTAAGGGGGATAATATGAAATTTTTAAACGAAGAAGTACAAAAGCAGCTTGAGGAAATTTTCAGCGGTATGAAGGATGAGGTTACAGTGGCTATGTTCACAAAGGAGCAGGACTGTGAAACATGTGAGGATACGGTGGACTTCCTTACTGAGCTGACATCAGTATCATCGAAGATTCACCTTGAAAATCACGATCTTGAAAAGGATTCAGAAATGGCTGAGGAATTCGGAGTCCTAATGGCTCCAAGCCTGGTATTGCTGGATAAGGACAAGAATTACAAAAGAATAAAGTTCAATGGTGTTCCTTCAGGGCACGAGGTCAATTCCTTTATCAGCAGTGTTATGGAGGTTTCAGGAAACTCACAAAAGCTTCCAGATGAAATACAATCCAGGATTGAAAAAATCAATAAGCCTGTAAATATAAAGGTATTTGTAACTCTTGCCTGCCCGCATTGTCCTGGAGCTGTTGAAAAGGCTCATAAGCTGGCTTTGGAGAACTCCAATATCCAGGCTGATATGATTGAAGCTCAGACCTTCTATGATATGTCAGAAAAGTACAATGTTTCAAGTGTACCGAAGATTGTAATAAACGATGAATTCGAATTCGTCGGCAACCAGCCATTTGAAGTATTCCTTGAGGAAATAGAAAAAACACAAATGGCATAACCAAAGATAAAAAAAGCTTATGCTTCCCGGTTGGGAAGCATAAGCTTTTTGTTTTTTCTCTTGTTATAGTTTCTTTGAGAATATTGCAAGTACAACAATAACTCCAAGACCGAATATCATTAGTCCTGTCTGCTCAATTGAAGTAATTCCTGCAAAAGCTACAAATGCTATGGCAACTGGTATTACGTATTTAACCAGATTGTACCAGATGTTGAATAGACCGAACTTAACGGTTCCACCGTTAGTAAGCTCTTCTTCCAGTTCCTTCTTGTCCATAAACCATCCAACGAATACTGCCAACAGCAATCCTCCGATTGCAAGGAATATTTTGTCAGTAAGGATATCGAAGAAGTCAAATACTCCAACTCCAAATATTTTGAATCCTGACATAAGTCCCATTGAAAGTGATGAAAGGATACCAGTTACAGTCATGATTGCACCAGCTGTATAAACTGATTTCTTTCTTTCCCAGCCTCTTTGGTCTATCAGGTAAGCAACAACTACCTCAAGCAGTGAAACTGATGAAGTAAGTGCGGCTACTGTAAGAGCAACAAAGAAAATAGCTGAGAAAACAACTCCGATTCCACCCATTGCTGCAAATATCTGTGGAACAACTACGAATACAAGTCCAGCTCCTACTGCAGGCTCCATTCCGAATGCAAACAATGCTGGGAATATTGCGATTCCGGCAAGCAATGCAACTCCAGTATCCAAAACAGAAACTATCAAGGCATTCTGAGGAAGATTCTCTGACTTGTTCAAGTAACTACCATAGGTGATCATACAGCCCATACCAAGCGATAGCGAGAAGAATGCCTGACCAAGTGCTGCAAGGTATGTTGCTCCTGTTACTGCACTGAAGTCCGGCTTGAACAGGAAGTCAAGACCTGCTCCAGCTCCTGGAAGCGTTACACTTCTAGCTGCAATCAATAACAACAGAACGAACAAAGTGGGCATCAAAATCTTTCCAGCCTTCTCAATTCCACCTGCAATACCTTTTGCAACGATGGCGATGTTCATTGCAAGGAAGACAAGCATCCAAATAACCGGTTCAAAGGAGCTTGTAATAAAACCTCCGAAAACATCACCGATTGCACCTGCGTTTGAAAGCAGTCCTGTAAATGATTTAACTACATAAGCCAATGCCCATCCACCAACTACGGGATAGAATCCCATTATGAAGAACGCACTAAGCACACCAAGAACTCCCGCAAATGTGAAATTCCTATTGATTGATTGGTAGGCTCCAACTGCTGCGAGCTCTGTCTTACGTCCAACAGCGAGCTCTGAAAGCATTATACTAAGACCAATTACCAAAACAAAACCTAGATAAATTAAAATGAATGCACTACCGCCGTTCTCACCTGCAAGATATGGAAATCTCCAGATGTTTCCAAGACCGACCGCTGAACCTGCTGCTGCCATGATGAATCCTATACGGGATCCCCAATTCTCTCTTTGTTTCTTTTCCATCAAATATTCCCTCCTTTAGTACTGTAATGATGCACATACTTCACATCTTAATAATTATAATAATACAAAACGAGATGTTTGTCTAGTTTGAATTAACAGATAATTGAGAAATATTAGTTATTTCTTTAACAATGTGGCTGTAAAAAGACCTGTGTTATCCAACACAGGTCGTATTCAATCACTCTTTGAATATTCAATTATGGTCTCAAACTCAGTGAATCCAAGCTTCTTGTATAATCCTCCCGCTTCAGGATTTTCATATTCAAGAAACAGCTTCTTCCCTTCTACCTGCAGGATTTTAATTGCGTGACTTAATAATTTTGTTCCATATCCCATCTTCTGCTTATTGATTCTTGTGGCAACACCTACTATCAGAGCACTGTCATCCTGTTCGAAATCAGTCTGTACAACAGATAACAATCTATTCCCTTCCCAAAGACCGTAGCATCTTCCCCTTCCAGTCCTTAGCTTTTCTTCCATAACCTGTTCTGATGCGTAGGACTTGAATACCTCCATATATAGTTCAACCACCTGGGGAAGATCCTCCAGTCGCAGCTCCCTTATTCCAGTGCAATCTTCTACCTCTACCTTGGAAGAGTCGGTCAATTCACACAGATATGTTACTGTTCTGCCATTTTCAATAACTCCCTTTTCTTCCAATTTTATCGTACTGGTTGCGGGTCCTATGAATTTCCTGAAATCAAGTTGTTTTAGGAAATCAGCAAGCTCCTGTACATCGTAATCCCCAAGGGCAAAGAACTTGACAGTACCCGACAATCTATGAAAAACATAGCTGTCGATAGTTTCTCTCTCATTTCTCTGGACATAAATATCCCTGTACACTGGCTTGCTGGATAAAACTCCCAAGAGATTAAAATAGTTCTCAGGCGTATGCTCCACAAGCAGAGGTACAACATCCTGCCAATTAGATTTTTCAAGCCTCTCAATCATCAAATCACCTCTAGAATCTGAAGGTATTCCTCACTGTATTTTTTGCTGCATTGGTCGCTCCCTTGCTGAAGGCCTTCAATATTGTCACTGTATTGTCCTTCATCACGGATCCAAGCATTGATATGGCTTCAATAGTGGCACTTCTTCTAAGACTTCTCTTATCCGGCTTTGTCAGGGTGCTTAAATATCTCTGTGTGATACATCCTACCCTGAGTGTTAAAAGCGAGTTGACTGAACCCTCTGTTATGGAGTTTACAATTATATTGGTCACTGTAACCGCTCCCGGAACTAGGGTTGCCATTCCCCCGCCAAGAATCGATGCCACAAGGGGCTCAATCTGTTCATCCAGCAGGTCCAGATCCTCTACTCCCCTTGCCATAAGAACGGTAGCTGCAACATTCCCATATAGTGCAAGCATCTTGGTAAAAGAGGGTCTTACCTCATAAAGGGCTGCAAGCTCCCAGATCATTTTTGTAAGCGTACCCAGTACAAAGAAACCGTCAAGTACTCCATTCTGTGAAATTGCTGTTGTCAAAAATACACCTGTGGCCTTTCCCTTTATTGCGGTCCTGGCTTTTTCATCAAGAATTCCATATGCCCTAAGCACCTCTTCCTTCAGGTCTCTTTCCAAGTCAAACTGAAATCCTTCCTGTTTAAGATACTTGTTCTTGGTCATGTTCTTTCTTGTCTGCTGAAGATATTGCTGAAATTCTTCTGATTCCTCGTTTTCAGGCAGCTCCATTCCTCTCTTGTATCTAAAGAAACCAACCAGTGGCATCATAAGCAGCGAGGCGAATAATACTATCAGCAGCACCAAGGTTATTTTACCCAATATTGGATTAATTGAATTCATGAAATTGACAATCTGAACAGTCTGATTGAAAATTATAATGGTTAAAAGAATCAGAAGGCCGATACCTATCTTGATTCCAACTTTTGCTATTCCCTTTAAGAAATCCTGATTATTTTCCATGGCTTATCTCCTGCTATGTCTTTTTTCTTTTCTTGTAGCTTCTTTTCCTGTTCTGCTGACTTTCAGCTGGCTTATCCTTTTCATCCTCACCCTTCAGTGAAACCCACATTGCCGTTCCACCATCCCTGTCAGTTTCTATCTGAAGGAAATCCATTTTCTTCAGGAACTTTGATAGCTTTGTATCTCCGTAGTTCCTTACATCGAAGTCGGGATATCTTTTTGCCAGTCTGTTCCCTATTTCACCCATATTCATTCTCTGTTCATTGCCGTCAGCTTCATTTAACATTTTTTTTATGGCATGCTTTATCACATTGATGTCGGTCATTCCCTTTTCGACATCATCCGACTCATTCTGCTCCTTTTTTGGTTGTCCACTTGTCTTCTTTGCTCCATTCTCCACTACATCCTGTATTCCCATCGTCTTCTTTTCTGATTCAGCCAATACGTCAAGATACTTGAACAGGTTACAGGATGAAATAAATGGCTTTGGCGTTTTTCTCTCTCCCATTCCAACTACCATCATTCCTGATTCCCTCAGTCTGGATGAGAGCTTGGTAAAGTCGCTGTCGCTGGACACTATGCAGTATCCATCAACATACCCTGAATAAAGTATATCCATGGCATCTATAATCATAGCTGAATCCGTGGCATTTTTACCTACTGTGTAACTGTATTGCTGAACTGGGGTTACTGAATTTTCAAGCAATACATCCTTCCAGGCAGCTGTGTTTGGCTTTGTCCAGTCCCCGTATATCCTCTTATATGTCGCCACTCCGTAGTTGGCTGTTTCATCAAGAATATATTTTATATATTTTGATGATACATTGTCTGCATCAATCAATACTGCAAATCTCTTCTCTTCCATTATCTAATCTCCTCTTCTTCTCCGATTGTCTCTGCAATTCTTATTCCGTCAACTGCAGCAGATATTATGCCTCCTGCATATCCTGCTCCCTCTCCTGTGGGATATATTCCCTTTATGTTCGACTGGTATTCCTCACCTCTTACAATTCTCACAGGCGAGGAGCTTCTGGTTTCAACTCCCGTCATCAAGGCATCCGGGTCAGCAAAGCCTTTTAGCTTTTTGTCAAATTGGAGGATAGCCTTTCTCAACGTGTTTGTTACATAATCCGGGAGGCATTTGCCTAAATCTGTCATCCTGACCCCTGGCCTGTAGCTTGGAATCACCTTGCCATAGCTTTTAGACGGTCTTCCTTTCAGAAAATCCCCTACCCTCTGAGCCGGTGCGTTGTAGCCTTCACCACCTTCGATATAAGCCATTCTTTCCCACTTTCTCTGAAAATAGACTCCTGCCAAGGGGTGATCGCCATCAAAATCATCCGGTCCAACATTTACCAGGAGTGCAGCGTTGGCATTTTCCCTATTCCTTGCATGCTCACTCATTCCGTTTGTCACAAGCATTCCTTCTTCTGAAGCTGCAGCAACTACAATTCCACCGGGGCACATACAGAACGTATATGCAGATCTTCCGTCCTCGAAATGACCGGCCAGTTTGTAATCGGCAGCGCCCAGTCTCGGATGACCATGGCTTTCACCATACTGTGCAATATCCACAAGTTTCTGAGGGTGTTCAATCCTTACTCCCATTGAAAAATTCTTTTGATGAATATCCAGCCCCTTTTTATAGAGCATCTGAAATGTGTCCCTTGCGCTGTGCCCTAAGGCAAGTACTACGATGTCTGCAGCTATCTTTTCTTCGTCGTTCACAATTACAGCTTTGATTCTCCCGTCCTGGATCTCAAAATCAGTAACCTTTGATTGAAACCTGACCTCTCCTCCAAGGGAGAGGATTCTTTTTCTCAGATTGATAACTACTCTTCTGAGAATATCGGTCCCAATATGGGGCTTGTTCGAATACAGAATATCCTCTGGCGCACCGGCTTCCACAAAGTACTGCAGTACCTTCCTGGACCTTGGATCATTGGTCATTGTTGTAAGCTTGCCATCTGAAAAAGTCCCTGCCCCTCCTTCTCCAAACTGTACATTTGATTCAGTATTGAGTTTTCCGGTATCCCAAAACTCCCTGACATCTTTGACCCTCTTTTCAATCATTTTACCTCTTTCAAGAAGAATTGGTTTATACCCCAGCTCAGAAAGAACAATTCCTGCAAACAGTCCTGCCGGACCTGTACCTATTATAACAGGCCTTTTCCCGGGGATATTGCCCTTTTTCCGGTATTGTCTGTTCTCTATATAGGCCTCTGATACACCCTTTTTCCCAAATCGTTTCAGAAAGTCATTATCATCTGCAGTTCTAAAGTCTATTGTGTAAACAAAACTTATGTTGTTTTTTCTCCTTGCATCAACAGACTTTTTCCATATATTCCAGGAAACTATATCCTTTTCCTTTATTCCAAGCTTCTTCGCGACTTCACTGGGAATGGATGACTCATCCTGCTCGAGTCCCAACCTTATTCCCGATATTCTTAGCATAACAATTCAACCCTCTCATATCCGTATAGACTACTCTATGTTAACATTCTACAGCAAGAATGGATTTAAGTCCATAAAAAGCCCTCTCTGCCCCTTTCTAAGGGAAAAGACGCAACACTATTTTGGTTGCGCCTCCATGGAACCTTCTTTGTAGATTATAACACTTCTTATTCTCTTATCATCAATTCTCTGGATTCTAAAGACAGTTCCATCAACAGTAATTTCAGGAGTTTCACCATCGTCTGGTATGTAACCCAGCTGGTCTATGAGAAATCCTCCAAGTGTATCGTAGTCTTCGCTTCCTTCGTCAAGTTCAAGCCCAGCTCTGCTGTTCAGTTCCTTGATTGAAACCGAGCCTCTTGCCAGATACATTCTTTCTTCTAGAAGCTTCACATCCGGATCGTCCAGGTCATACTCATCATCAATGTCCCCAACTATTTCCTCAATCAAATCCTCCATTGTGACAATCCCAGAAAAACCTCCGTATTCATCTATAAGTATGGCCATGTGCTTTCTTGTTGCCTTCAGTTCCAAAAAAAGGTCGTTTATGTTCTTCCTTTCAGGCACAAAATATGCAGGTCTTAGAATTTCACTGATATCCACATTGCCAAAGCCTCTTTTATATGCCTCCAACAGATAGTCCTTTAGATATAAAACTCCTATGATATTGTCTACATCACCATCAAATACAGGGACCCTGGAATGCTTTAGCCTTAAAAATTCATCGATGTATTCCTGGGGAGGATCATCTACGTCAATTGCAAAAACCTCAGTTCTGGCAGTCATAATCTCTTCGGCCAGCTTGTCGTCGAACGTGATTACGCTTCTGATCATCTCCCGTTCAACAGGATTGATAAAACCCTGTTCATGACCTACCTCCACCATTGACCCGATTTCTTCAAGGGTTACCTTTGCCTCCACCCCCTCCTGGCTTATACCAAAAATTCTCAAGACGGTGTTTGTGGAAATGGACAGGAATGTTACAAAGGGATGCATTATTTTGGCAACCAGAGCGATTGGCTTTACTGCAAACATAGCGAATTCTTCAGAATGTCGCAGTGCAATCCTTTTGGGCACCAGTTCACCGAATACAAGCATTATATATGAAAGCACCAGTGTTATACCTATAAAGGCCAAATTCTGACCAAATGGCACACCCAAACTGTCAAGACTGTCTCCAAGCACAGCTGATATGCTTACAGCTGCTGATGCAGACGAAAAGAATCCAGCAAGGGTTATGCCCACCTGTATTGTGGACAGGAACCTGGATGGCTTCTTCAGGATACCCTCAAGCATTTTTGCCTTTTTATCTCCACTATCCGCCCTGGTTTGAAGCTTTATCCTGTCAACTGAAACCATTGCCATCTCGGAAGCGGCAAAAAAAGCATTAATAAAAGTAAGCACAAGTATTAGTATCAGCTTTCCGGTTATGTTTACATCGTTTCCCAATTCCATCATTCTCCTCTCCGATATATGGATTTGATACCCTCTAAATATATAAAATAAGCAAATGACTTCACTGGGAATAAAAAAGCAGTGCTGAAAATATCCAGCACTACCTCTCAATTAGTTAAGTACCATTACAGATAAAAATATTAACATCAACCTTTACAGGCCAAGTGATCTCAATGGGCCGAAATTCAATCTCTCTCTTACCTTTTGAAGATGAAGCTTTTCTTCATTCAAAATGACTTTCATCTCTTTTTGAGCGACATCAGGATACATTTCCATCATCTGATATACAAAAAGTATGCCGTCCTTTTCCATTCTTTCAGCCATTTCAAGTGAATCAGCAAATTTCTTGGTTTTATCAAACTCATGCTTTGAATTGATGTTTTCATCAATCAATGACTTGGTGTACTCAATTTCTTCCTCAGAAAATTCCCTATTCATATCATCACCGTACTTCTCAAGAAGCTTTGAGTACATCTTGTTATGCTTGTCCTCTTCCAGTGATAGTCTCTCGAATAATGCCTTTGATTTTTCATCAGGTGCATTTTCAGCCATTTCAGCATAATACTTTGACACTTCTTCCTCCATCTTGACGAAGGTTGACAATATTTGCTTTCCTTCAAAATTCATTCAAGTCACTCCTTTCCCTTATTAACTCCTTAGTCTAATAATACTCCTGTATAGCTGAATTTACAAGTATACATTGGTATATATACCCAATATTACTCAGTTAGTATATCCACAATCTCATCTTTTTCCTTTTCCAGGATGTTGAGATCATAGCCCTTTCCAAAGGCTTTATCCAGACTCTTCTCCTAAGCTTAAGTATTCATCTCTGCACCATCGCCATCCTCCAGAATTATGTCGTGTTTTGCTGAGTTATTTGTACCCGATAAAGTTGTCTGTCTTGATATTTGTCTTTTCCACTCCAAGGCTTAGCAGCTTGTCAGTTATTGCCTTGTTCATCCCAGGCGTCCCCGATATCATATAGTCGGCATTGTTTCTCATTTCCTTTGCAAATGCTTCTATTTCCTCCATAAATACATGCCTGTCGGAAATCATCTTCAATTGAAGTCCGTCGTATTTTCTGTTCAGCCACTTCAAGGTGTCCTGGTAGGCAAATTCTCCTCTGTCATCGGAATAAAGCACCCTAAGCTTAACAGGATTGATGCACTTCAGATCCATTGATTGAAGAAGCGCCCTGATTGGGGTGATGCCTATGCCACCTGCAATCATGCAGGTCGGTTTGTTGAAATCCTGGATCCTAAATCGTCCCTGTGGATCCTCAGCTGTCATCCTGTCTCCAGGCTTCAGCTCCAGAAGCTTCTTCTTACAATCCGTTGATTCATCTGTTATTCTGGTTGAGAACATAACAAAATCCTCTTCCATTATGGATGCAAAGCTGAATATTCTGTAGTTCTTATCCCCTTCAACCTTACATTCCATATTTCTGAAAATCCCATGCTGCCCTGGTTTCCATTCCAGGTCTTCAGGTTTTTCAAAGATAAAGGAGTAGATTTCATCGGTTTCCTTGACCATTCTTCTGAAGACCATCTCGTAGGTTTTATTCAATTCAGTCATATAAACACACCTCCGTTGTAACAAACATTTCATATCCCGAGTCTTATTCTTCCTCAATGTGATTATACCCTTATTTTTGGAATTATTTAAAATTAATCATGGAATAATGAAATTATTTTCAGATATCCATGGCGATTTGAACACTCTACAATGTTTTTCCCATAAATGTAGGTATCCGCACTAAAATATTGTTATAATCATATTAACAGATTAACAGAAGATGTGGGGAGTGATACGATGAAAATAGGTGAATTTGCAGTTAAGAACAAAACCACTATTGATACCATCAGACACTATATGGACCTTTCGCTAATAACACCTGAAAAGAAAGGATCCTTCTATGAATTTGATGACAGTTGCCAAAATGACTACAACACAGTAATGTCTCTTAAGGAAATAGGGTTTTCCCTTGCAGAAATACAGACTTTGATAATTTTTGAAAGAATCGGAAGACATACAGCATACAGCAAAAGAGAAACCTACAGAGCATTTTTTGAAAACAAAATGAAATTTATTGAGAAGGAATTAAACAGACTTGATGCTATGAAGAAAAAGCTTCGGTCAACTTTGGATGCCATGCCTTTGGAATCAAGTCACGACCAAGTTAAAACCGGAGTACCATTGAATGTGCTGCCTCTTTTATACTGCAACAAATGCCAGAGCTCATATGTTCTGTCAGAAGGTCACGTGGAAAACGGGGAGATTATCTCAGGAGAGCTTGTCTGTTCCTGTTCTGACACGCTGCAAATCAAGGATGGGATACTGTTTGGAGAGGGTTTTCTTGATCCTGAGTCTTGTGCTGCTTTTGATGATTCCTTTATAGAGGATTATGTCCAGACCACACACATAGACTATCTTAAGAATCTACATATGTCTCTTCAGTGGGCAAGGAATAATTACGATTTTTCAAACTCTGAAAATGGAGTAATTCTTGAACTGGGCTCAGGCAGAGGATTCTTCTTAAGAAATATGATTGACTTGTTTACTGAGAAATCGCTTTATATTGCTGTGGACCACAATCCAAATGCTCAAAGATGGCTGAAGAAGTCCGTGTCGGATGTAATTGGCAATAAAAGTGTCCTATACATTTGTTGTGATTTCCAGCACATACCATTAAAGCCCAAATCCATTGATTCCCTGGTTGATGCAACCGGCAGCTCAAATTATGCATTTGAACACAGCGATTTCCTCCTTGATTCCATCCTGCCTCTATTAAATAAAGATGCTGTACTTCACGGACAATATCTGGTTTTTAAAAATTTTGCACTTAATACCATGATTCCAGAGGAGAGCAGGAAATGGTTTAAAAAGGATAGCCTCAATAAGCATCTTAACAGCCTGGGATTTCAACAACTGCGTGAATATGAAACCAACCCTATTTCCGAAGGAGGGCCAAGAGAAAGTTTCTTTGTGAAAGGCGAGAAAATATATAATTATCTTTATATAGGAAAATTTAAAAAGTAACGCTAAAGCATGGGGCCAACCCCATGCTTTAGCGTTTATTATGCGAAATTTATTATAAATCTCCTATTGTCATAGGGCTTACACCACATAATATACTTTACCCATAGACATGGAAAGGAGAATTTATATGAGTGATTTATCTATGGGACGCATCAGTAAAAGACCTGAGTTTACGAATATTGCCCTATTTTCAACAGGAAAAGCCATATCGATGTTCGCTTCCTCTATATACAGTTTTGCAATTGGGCTTTATGTTCTTAACCTCACAGGGTCGGCATTGAATTTCGCAACAACTATAATGCTAAGTATCTTACCTATGATATTTATTAGCCCGATTGCCGGAGTATTGGCTGATAAGATTCAAAAGAGAACGATTATTGTTGGAATGGATCTGGCAAATGGAGTATTGTTCCTGATCCTATATCGAATAAGTATTTCAGGTGGACTTGGCCTGCCGACTATATATATATCAACAGTAGTGTTAAGTGTTTTCACAAGCTTTTTTGGCATAGCCTTTGAAGCAGCAAAGCCTAATCTGGTATCTCCCGATTCCAGACTTAGACTGAATTCCATAAGCAAGCTTATAGACTCTTCAACAGCAATCCTTGGACCTATATTGGGAGGAATCATATATGCTCTTGTGGATATCCGGTTGTTTATATTGATTAATAGTATTTCATTTATAGTTTCCGCCATCTCTGAAATGTTTATTGATTACAATTTCCATGTTGATGAAATCTCATCAGATAATCCACCGTTTATGCCTCATATGGTTCGAGGTTTGAGATACATGTTAAATTCAAAGATATTGAAGGAAGTATTTATGCTTTTTGTGGTATTGAACTTCTTGTTGGGATTTTCAGTAAATGTTCCTTTACCATATATAATCAATGAAATCCTTAATCTTCCTTCGGAGTTGTTTGGGTTGGTTAATTCCATGTTTCCTGCTGGGCTTATATTAGGAACCCTCACACTGGAAAAGATAATCAGAAAGAATTCATACCGAAATATTCTTATACTGATGAGTTGCATATTGGCGATTCTTTCATCTTTGATAGGTTTGCCACTTTTATTGACAGCATCAACTGACATATATGTTTATGGTATATATTACTCTGTATTGTGTATTGTGATTGGAATTGCCATAGCCTATGTTGATATCCCTATTATTACAATTATGCAAGATGAAATCCCCTCAAATCTAAGGGGAGTAGTCTTTGGGTTGACCATGAGTCTTGTAAAAATAGTCTTGCCATTGTCATTGCTTTTGTCAGGATATCTTGTGGATTATGTATCAATTGTCCTTATACCAGTTATTGGAGGAGTTATCGCTCTGATTTATCCCCTATATCTATACCTGGCACGTAAAAAAGGTCTGCCTGATTAATCAGACAGACCCGTTGAAATATTCTTATTATCTTTGTGCCTCAAATTTTCTTAGAAGTTCCACAAACAGCTCGGGAACCTTTGCCATGTTCTCTGGTGATTCAACAAATGAAATTCTGAACTGAGTTGTACCTGGATTCTCTGAAGAATCCTTCACATCGTAAAATCCTTTCATTGGAGCTACAAGAAGTGTAGTCTCTACTCCTTCAATATCCACTGAACCTTCTCCTGCACAGTAAAGTACAAAGTCAATTGAATCAAATCCTGGTTTTACAATGTTTCTTACATCAATTACTGAATAGATCGACGCATCTGGACTGGATACGATAAGCTTTGGCTCCTTCTCCAGAAGTCCTCCTCTTACCTTTACAATCATATCCTTGTAATAATTCCTCTGCTGCTTGCACCATCCAAGAATATCTTCCTTGCTCTCATGTGCCAATGCTCCGAAGATATACTGTCCGATTACATTTGCACAAAGATTTGCTGTATACTCGGCAATGGATCTCTTGCTGAATTCAGCATTGTCACTGATAACAGCACCGATTCTCAGACCACACGCATTCCAAACCTTTGATGCAGTCTCAATACTGATTCTTCTTCCTTCGATTCCTGGAACCTCTTTATCTGAAAGAGCCCAGATACTTATAAGATTTTCATCATCATTGTAATACAGCTCTCTGTATGCCTCATCACCTATTAGCCACATGTTGTGCTTGACACAAAGCTTTGCCAGGTCTACAAGAGTTTCATGGGTATAAAGGGAACCTGTAGGGTTATCATATGGAATTACCAAAAGTGCCCCTGGTTTGTTCTTTTCAATCAAGTCCTCTATTTCTGAGATTTTAGGAAGATTGAATTTGCCATTCTCTCCCAGATGTCTCTTTATAGTGACGGTCTTTCTCCCCACTCTCTGGGCAAAGGAAAGATAATTTGTGTACGCCGGGTCTATCATCATAAGTGGTCTTTCGTCTGCTCCTGCAGGTCCACATACTCCCAGTATTACAAGCTCCATCCCTGATGATCCGCCGTCTGTTACCTGAATATGGAGCTTACTTGTGTCAAAGCCTTCGCTCTTAAGTATATTCCTGAAAGCTTCCTGAGCCTCCGGAGTTCCTGCTGTACCTGAATATCTGATTACACCTTTTGAGAACGGGCTTTCTGGAGCATAAAGATTGAACATTCTCTTCATCATGGCAGGGTTTGTCGGTAATGATACGTTTCCGATTCCTACATTGATTACTGCTTCCGGCTTATTCTCCCTCTCATCGTACTTCATTTGAGCCAGTCTTACATCTGATGGCTTCCTTGATTCAAAGTGCGCTGACATAATTGGTTTATTCATTGCATAACTCCCTTTCATTTGTATTATATTTTAATGACATCTATGTTATGTAATTGTTAAAAATTTCTCCATTATATATATCATATCATAATAAGGTTTTCTAGTAAATATACATAATTGTCCCATATCTTCTGAATTTTGTTTTATTATTCGCCAATATTTCCGATTATAGATAATTTTATAGTCTTAATCTTCCAGGATAATGTATAATTGAAAAAAGGAGGATCTTTATGGGAAAATTTACAGATGCAGTCAATATAATACTGGGCAGAGTTATTATTGATCCCAAACTCACTGAATCAGCCGGATCAAAACTTCTGCATATATCAGATACTCCAAGTAGTATTTATCCTGAAATAAAGAGAATCGTCAAGGTCCTAAAACCGGATTATATAATCCATACGGGAGATATTGCAGACAATCTAAAGCTTGAACTTTATCCAAGCTATTTAAGCAGATACAGGCATGAGGCGAGAAAGATCCTTGAAATATTGAATTCATCTTCTGCGAAGAGAGTAATTATTTCATTGGGAAATCACGATGATCCGGAATTTGTTAAAGAAAATGCAGGAAGAATTGAGATAATTGAAGAAATGAAGCTTATTTCCATAAATGACGTAAAATTTGCCGTAAGCCATTATTCTGAGTATTTGACAGATGTAGACGCAGATTTCTATTTATTCGGGCATGACCTGTCCATAAACAGTCAGGTTGTCGGGGATAAAAAATACCTCAACGGAATATCCGCAATCCATCTGATCGACCTCCATTCTCTCCATGTGGAGGAGATTGGTTACCCATTGGTAACAGACAGCGAAAGACTGAAAAGAAGAAAAACAAAACTTTAAAGGAGGGTTGTCTTATGCTATCACTGGTCAGAAGCGGACCCAGGTCATTGCTCTTAACAACATCTGATAAAAAAGAACTGATTGATTTCCTTACTGATAAGCTTGGAGCTGTTGTTGTGAAAATGGAGACGGTTATGAAGCAAAGTGAGGAAAACCATACAATTGTTTATATAATAAGGTATGAGGATGAAGATAATAAGAAGTACACAAAAACAGACGCCCTTGTTGTCTATGAGGATCCGCTGGTACTCGCCTGCAGCCTCCGTTCCTCAATAAGCTCAGGATTGGTTGAGACTTTAAGATCAGGCCCTCAGGTACTGATTATGCGCTCTGCCGGAAACCTCCAGGCGGTTGTAAACAAGGTTAATGAAGATTTGGGAGGCAAGCTTGCTCCATATGATGAATGCAGCGACAATGGATTCGAAGACAGGACAATTATTGGTATTACCGATAAACCATTATACAAATCCTTGACTTTGGGTGACTTCTTCCCTCAGTTTATACGTCTTGATGAGGATTACTTCAAGATCAAGCAGGTACTGAGAAGACACTCCATAAAGTATCTTAATCTGGGCGTCGGATCAAAGGGATGGTCCAATGTTGAAATTCGAATATATGACAGCTTCGGAGCCTATGAACTTCATTACAAAAGACTTCTTACGGTTCTGGATGACCTTCAGGTTGGACTTCTAATTGGGGAATCCTGGTCCAAGGACCAGCCAAGAGCACTTCTGTTTATTGATATTTACAGTATAAGATTGCTTACATTCCATTCACCTGAAGAAATCAAAAGAATCCTGTTTGGTCTTGAGTATCTGGAGGATGGCAGAAGAATTATTGACTATGATTTATATCAGAACGGAAAGAAGATTCAGTGGACATCACTGTTTAAAAAAGAAAAGAACATAAATAAGAGAGACAAGGCTGCTGAGACAAGAGTCGAGGTGTATTCAAAGCTAAGTGAAGATGCAAGGAAAGAACTTTTAGAACTGGAAATGGAAATATTAAAGACAAGATATTGAAGCTCTCCAATTGGAGAGCTTCAATTTATTGGTACCGATAAAACTATCTTGTGAACAACCAAATACCTAAAATCAGGAAAACAAGAGCCCAGATGTAGAAAAATATTTCCGTACCTTTTTCTCCCAGTGCTTTTTTGAATAGCTCAATTTTTTTCATGCTCCAAATTTTTTCCGGTTTGACAACGGTAATTACAACAATTGCTGCAGAATATAAGACTGCCAGAACACCCCATAATTTCATTTTGAACCCTCCTTTTAGTTTATTCAAAATCAATATTTCATTTACTATTCCAACCCTTTCCTAATTCTTGGTGCCAAAGCCAAAAATACAAACACACTTATTCCCAGGACTATTCCCGAGTATTTGATTATGTCCAACAATGAACCACTGTTGGATAGCACCAGATTGTTTCCCTTGTAAGACCAGTAAAAGGGCACCCAGTAAAAAAGAGGCTGCCATTTGTCACCTAAAAGCTCAGCTCCCGCAATACTCCCAAAAAGTGGAAGAAAAAGCATTTTCATATTGCCTGCTGCAGTCATTACGTCGTCATTGTTAATGCCCTCAATGAAGCCTACGAGTATGCTTATTATACAGGTGGTTATAACCATCAAAAATGCATGGAAATAGTTTATATCCCTAAATCCTGTGATCAGAAGAAGCAGGAAGGTTCCCACTACTGGTATAAAAACACCTATCAGGCTTTTACCTGCAATAAACCCTAACCTTGATACTGGGGATAAATGTATCGCACTTATTGTGTTGTCTGTTTTTTCTTCAACGATATTCAAAGCAATTATCATCCCTCCCAGTACTGATGTAAATATAATCGCTACATTGACCATAAGCTTCTTCAAGGGTGGTATATCCCTACCATAATCCACTATCTCTGCCATTGAGTCCTCTATGCCTATTTCATAGTGGTCAAAGGTGATCAGATTCTTTACATAATCAATTACATAATCTGGTTCATTACCCTGATTTAAAATAAAATATTCACCCCTGTTATCATGAAGCACTCCTATAATATTGTCTCTTTTTATTACCCTCTCCTCAATATCTTCAACACTATCCAGCAGCTCCACCTTTGCAAATTGGCTGAAGTATTCTTCCTGGTCTCTGTTCTCACCTTCAAGCAGAACGATCTCTACCGTAGTGTCATTTATGCCTGGTGAAAAAACATTGATCATTACAGCAAAAATTACCGGTAAAACTATTATGTACAGTGTCATAAAATTTCTTATGCTTGTTTTCAAGTCCCTTTGAAATATTAAAATTATCTTCTTGATCATTTTATAACACTCCTTCACAGAGTAAGCGTCTTCTTGAATCTGTGGTTGGCCAGAATGAAAATATCCAGTCCCAAAACTGCAAAACCAAGGGATGCCACTAGAACATAGGCTATATTTCCATTTACCGATATTATTTCCTTAAAGCTTTGAAGCATAACATAGCTTGGGATGATTTTAACCCAGTCCGGATCCCAGCTTGGTGTGAAGTAGGAAATATTAGGCATGATCATAATCACTATTACAATGTATAGGACACCGAAAGCCTGTACAATATCCTTATAATAGCTTGTGATATATAGTCCCAGAGAAGCCGCGAAAAATCCTGATGTCACCAGAAACAGCAGCATGGCGAGATAGTTCGGCTGAAATCCCATTACAGGCACTGTAATTATCAAGGTTGTAACTATGGACGTAAGAATAATTACCCCAATCTTGCTCAGTAGATAATGCCAAACTGAGGATGCTGTAACTGCATATGCCTTGATTATACCTTCACTCTTATCCAGGAATATATATGCTGAAATAATAAACAAGCTCATCAGGCTACCGTTGAATGTTAGGAATACAGGTATAATGTTCTCCCTGTCGCTTAAGGGTTCTACATCCTGATACATGGATTTGACAACAATATTATCCGAATAATCCTCTATGACGTCATACCCTGCTCTTCTATTGTGGAATACCAGAAGCAGATTTTTGAGTTTTGGAGTTTCATACCCTTGCAGATAGTAGGTGTGCACAATCTGATTATCCTCATTTACACGGATATGGACTGCAGGTAATCTCTCCGTATTGGAAAAGGCATCCAATGCATCCATACCTGTGAGCAGATAAATCTTGGATTCATCGGTCTCAAAGAGTTCAGCCTCAAAGACTCTTTTAGCCGCTTTAACCTCCACCATCTCAGCAATCTCATCCAAATCTTCTTCAAGCAGGTTGTCCCTGTATCTGTCCCTTACAACCTGAGGCAAATCAAGATAGATATACTCCTTGCCCTTGCTGTCGAAATTCTCAGGCACTATAAAAACAATTACCAGGAGAAGTACTATGGCCATTCCCAACTCAATATAGAAATACCAGCTTTTTGACGAGAGCTTCAGCTCTTTTGTAAAACTGTACCAAAGTTTCATCTACACCAGTCCCCTTCCAGTTACCTTAATGAATATTTCTTCAAGGGTGGCTTCCTTTGTGTGCATTGTCTGAATATCATTTTCTTTGATTACCTGGATCAATTTATTCTTTTCCTCTTCAACCACTGTCGAAAAGCTCTCCTTAATCAACTCACCATTACTGAAGTATTCTACTTCCACCAGCTTTTCACCGTACTTAAGCTTTAATTGTCTTGGTGAATCTATAAGTCTTATTTTTCCATCTACGATAAATGCAACCCTATTGCATAATTCATCTGCAATATACATATTGTGGGTTGTTAAAAATACTGTTACTCCCTTCTCATTCTCCTCCTTGATAATATCCTTTATATTGGCTGCTATGGCAGGATCCAGACCTGTAGTGGGTTCATCCAGAAACCATATCTCCGGATTGTTTATCATGGATCTGGCAAAGGTAAGCCTGTGCTTCATACCTTTTGAATACTCCCCTGCCTTAATGTTTTCTTTGCCATCCAGCCCCACCATCTTGATCAGATCCATTGGATTTCTGGTCTCCACATCGAAGAGTTTTCCATAGAATTCCAGATTCTCCAATCCGGACATTTTGCTGTAAACATTTGATTGTTCAAAAGACATCCCAATTTTATTGAACATCTTGTTCTTAATATTCATTACATTATATCCAGCAACCTCAACCTCTCCTTTTTGAAGCTGAAGCAGACCCACTAGTATGTTCTGGGTAGTGGATTTACCGGCACCAGAGGGACCTAAAAACCCAAATATTTCACCCTTGCCAACTTCAAAACTTATATCATTTACTGCATAATTGTCATCATTGCTATATGAGTGGTAAAGGTTTTTGACCTTAATCATCCTATCCCTTCTTTCATCAGTAATGAATCATTAATCTTCCCTGTAGTCCAGAAGCACCTTTTCTCCTACCTTCAATCCCTCTTTTACCTCAATATGATTGTCTTCCTCAATTCCAGTTTGAACTTCTCTTTCAACAGGTTTTCCATCTTCAAGTACTTCTACATATTTTTTCATATTCTTTTCATAGACTGCATCTGCTGGAATTAAAAGAGCTCCTTTTGACTCTTCTATTATTACCCTTGTTTCCACTTCAAGCCCAAAGGATAGATTTTCGCTGGATTCTGGAAGACCAATCTCAACAGTCTGGCGATTTTCTTCAACTCCCAGCTCTGAAATTGTAATAAAGGCTTTGGGATATATTCTATTGACTTTCAGATTATTGAGTGTAATTCCTAGATTCTGGTCATCAATTTCCGCTTTCATATCGGGCTTGATATTCAGAGCATCCTCCACCATAAAATGGACCAGCACAACCTTGGCTGACGGATCCTGTATCTCCAGAAGCATTGATCCTGCTGAAGGAACATCTCCAACAAATGTATTCAGTTCTGTTATTATTCCTTCTATGTCGGAATAGATCATGGAGTCTTCTTTGTTTTTCTTCAGATTCTCCATGGTTAGTAGAAGAACATCGATCTCTGCCTCGTACCTTTTTCTTGTACTGCCTGAAACTCCTTTAATCAGCTGGTTGTAATTGTTCTGTGCAACTGCTAGACTGCTCTTTAGCTGAGAAAGATTGTTTTGGGCCTGCTCCAGCTCCACCAGGGATACGGCTCCGTTATTGTAAAGCTCCTCGATCCTATCTTTATTCTTACTTGCCAGGTCAATATTTGAATTGATTCTAGCTATTTCAATTTTAGCGCTGTTTATGCTCTCAATATCAGTTCCTGATGTTGCATCTGAATATGTAGCCTCCAAGGCTTCGATCTGCTTTTCAACCTTTTGAATCTCCAGATCCAGGTTGTGCTCAAATTCAATCAATAGCTGCCCATTTTTTACATGGTCACCTAGCTGGACATTTAATGATTGCACTTTATTCGCGCCATTCCCGTAGTATTTTCTTATGTTTCTTGAGCTTATTCTTCCTGTATCCTGGACAAACCTCCCCACTTCACCCTTCTTAACTTCAGCTGTATTATATTTTTTTCCGATGTTTCCTGTTGTCAAAAAATAAAATATACCCGCTGCCACAGCTGTAAATACAACCAATGCTATTACCAGTTTCTTTTTCATGGTTACCCCCATTTCTAGATGTTCTGCCTGTTTTTTTCAATAGGATTTCAGTGGAATATCTCCCCTGATGCATAAACTAGTATTGCTGATCTGTATCTCTGTTTAATCAATTAAGGTAACTTAGTTTCACTTTGATATACTATTATGATAAATACCCGGTTTGGACAGTTATAAACCACGGATGGGTATTATAGTTCTGTAAATTTGAACATTTACTTGATAAGCGTCAGGGTGGTTAAAAACACCCTTAAATACAAAAAATGAAGCTCTCCACAAGGAATGCTTCATCACTTAATTCTAATTTGCAAATCCAAACACTATACCTACAAGTGCAGATAATGCTATGTATGCTACTGGGTGTTTCTTGAATCTTCTTATAAGATAAAAAACAATCACAAAGTACAGCACCTTCCTCCAGTCAAACAAATCACTCATTACATTGGTAGCCTCATAGAGCTCAGTGTTAAGAACTGCTATTCTCACTATTTCAACTCCGGCTGCAGCAATAAGACCAGTGACCGCTGGTCTCAGTCCATAAAATACACTCTCCACAACTGTACTTTTTCTGAACCTTTCCAGGTATCCAGATACGATTGATACAATGATGATGGATGGAACAACAAGTCCAAGGGTAGCCAGAACACCGCCTAATATGCCTGCTACATTATATCCAACATAGGTAGCCATATTTATGCCTATTGGACCAGGCGTTGATTCCGATATTGCGACCATATCAGCAATAAATGCTATTGAGTACCAGCCTGTTGATTCAGATAAATCCTGAAGGAATGGAATTGTTGCCATTCCCCCTCCGATAGTGAAAAACCCAATCTTTAGGAACTCGTAAAATAATCTCGCAAAAATCATTTAGGGACACCTCCTGCTATCTTTCTGGAAACAACTCCAAAAATTGCAGAAGCAACTATAAGCACAATTGGTGATAAGCCTGTTGCCATCATTCCTAGAAATACGATTGCAAAAACTGCTATCCCCGTCTTATCAACTACACCCCTTTTCCATAGTCCAATAACTGAATTAAGGATAAGTGCCGAAACGCACACTGCTATACCGCCGAAGGCATTTCTCACTATTGGATTGTCCTGAAAGTTACTTAAAAATGCAGCAATAAATGTGATTATTATCAAGCAGGGACCTACTATTCCCAAGGCACCGGCTATTCCACCAGGTATACCCTTTCTTTCCTTTCCGATGAAAATAGCTACGTTAACTGCAATTATTCCTGGCAAGCCCTGACTGACGGCATAGTAATCGATAATTCTTTCCTCTGACATCCACTTCTTGTTTTCAACTATCTCCCTTTGAAGAATAGGCAGCATGGCATATCCACCGCCAAAGGTAACCCCACTCATCTTGAAGAAGGATATAAATATATCCCATAATTCCCGCATTGTCATCATCCTTTGTCGTTAGTCAATATCTAAAGTCTTAGATTAGATAATTTAAGTTCTTCTAATTATTGTACAATATTTCCAAGGGAGTTGCACTGATATATGTTGAATTGTTCAATTATTTTAGTGTTTATATGCTAAAAAGCATGTTGCATGGGTCTGCTTTAAGGTATATGATTTAAGCAAATCAAGTTGAGGACAATATTACTATTATCAAGGAGGCCATATAGTGAAAAAGCTGTTTATAGAATGGAGACATCTGGATGTTGATGGAGGGACCTGTGATAGATGCAATAAAACTGGAGAAAACCTGATTAATGAGATAAAATTTCTAAACAAAAAATTAAATCCTCACGGATACAAGATTTTACTTAAGGAGACACCGCTTAAGGAGGACAAGGTTCGGGAATCAAACTTGATTCTTTTTAATGGCGTTCCTATTGAAAAGATTATAGCCATCAAAGTCTCTGATAATTACTGCAGGTCCTGTTCAGATCTGGTTGGCTCCGATACATACTGCAGATCAGTCTATTATGAAGGTGAAAAGTACGATGATATCCCAAGAAAAGCAATTAGACATGCAATTCTAAAGGCCCTGGGCGTCAAGGTCAGAAGGCCCTAACCATTAAATAATCAAGACATGGGAAAAAGGTGGAGCTATTTGTCTCCACCTTTTATTTTTTTAAAAAACAACCGTACCCAAATAGTAAACCTTTAAGGTAGCATGCCAAACCATCCCTGGTGTTTTTCATATGATTTGAATTTGTTTTAAAATTTATCTCTAGATCCTCATATATTGCCACTTTTTCAACAGTTGTTTTAGTATTCCCTTTCTTAGAAACAAAGTGGTAAACAAATTCAGTATCAGCTGGTAAACTTTTTGAGTGTCACAAGTGGTAAACTAATTGAATGTCAAAAGCCCTGTTATTGGTAAACTAATTCACCATCATGGTGGTAAAGAAATTCAATGTCAGGTGGTCAACTTTTTCATTGACATTCACAGCCCAGTTAAATCATACATACAACCGACACCAGAGATCCTGTGAAAACACCTATGAGTATTATAACAATGACGACAGTTCACGCTGATTGTCAATTAGATGAAAAAGCAAGATAACCTGACCCACAACGACATCAAAGATATCACTTAGATTATTAAGCAGTCTGTGCACTTAATTTATCCAAACTCGTTAATACTTCGTAATTAACATTATAACACCATATATTAAGCTTAAATATTTTTCAATAATTAATTTATATTATATGATTTGCTTCGTCAACGAATATTACCTTTGGCTTATAGGTATTTCTTTCTTCATCCCCAAGAAGACCGTAGGCTATAATTATTACAACATCACCCTTTTGAACAAGTCTTGCCGCCGCTCCATTGAGGCATACATCTCCCTTTCCTTTTTCTCCTTCTATTACATAGGTTGAAAACCTGGCACCGTTGTTGTTGTTAACTATTTCAACTTTTTGATTGGCTTCTATTCCTGTAGCTTCAAGCAAACCCTTGTCTATGGTTATGCTTCCCACATAATTCAGATTTGCATCCGTTACTGTAGCTCTGTGTATTTTTGATATCATCATTTCTTTATACATTTTTAACCTCCAGAATAATATTGTCTATAAGCCTTGTATTGCCGAATCTGACGGCCAAGGCCACTAAAATACTGCCATTAATCAACTCTGCAGGCTGAAGAGTTTTAGTTTGGACAATCTCTATATAATCAATATTTGCCAAATTCATTTTTTCTATATTTTTTCTCATTTCGGATATTACAATATCCACATTCCTCTGTCCAGAAAGTATAAGATCTTCTGCAAGTTTAAGGCTTTCACTCAGAATAAGAGACTGCTTTCTTTCATCCGGGCTGAGATATATATTTCTTGAGCTTATTGCCAGTCCGTCGTCTTCCCTTACTATCGGACACATTTCTAGCCTTATATCCATATTAAGATCCGCTGTCATTCTTTCTATAACGAAATATTGTTGAGCATCCTTTTGACCGAAATAAGCTCTGTCGGGAGCTAAAATATTAAAAAGCTTGGACATTATGGTAGTGACCCCTCTAAAATGGGTAGGACGGCTTTTTCCGCAAAGCTTTGAGGTTATACCTTCGACATTTACATAGGTACTGAAGCTTTCTGGATACAGTTCTGACACTTCAGGTGCAAAGACAAAATCAACACCGGCCTCACTACACAGCTTCAGATCTCTCTCCATATTCCTTGGATATTTTGATAAATCCTCATTAGGTGCGAACTGGGTTGGATTTACAAATATGGTGAGTACTGTAACATCATTTTCTTTTTTTGAAGCCTCCACCAAAGAAAGATGACCCTCGTGTAGGTAACCCATGGTTGGCACAAGGCCAATAGACAATTTCTTTCCTTTTGAATCTTTGATGAATTTTTTCACATCACTGATTTTATTTGATTTCTTCATTGCCCTCTCCGCCTCTATCCTGATTCATATTTTTGAGGCTTTCAGCAAGTCCTTCGGAAAAGAAGCTGTAATCCTCTGAAGGGAAGCTGCCCGTTCTTACTTCATTGATATATTCTGTCACACATGTGTTTATTCTAAAACCTATGTCACCGTATTTTCTCACAAATTTAGGTATATGACCTGTATTGAATCCTGTCATATCATGAAACACAAGGACCGGATAATCGTATGCTGTCAGCATGGTTATGAGTTGCCCTTTTTTTTTCATCTTTCTTATGTCGTATGTCGTTATTTTTTTCATTTTTCCCTCCAAGTTCATTTTAATATTTTGTAAAGCTCAGGTGAATCCTCACCCTTCTTTTTTTTAACAATGTTATAGGTTGCCCTTCCCATGGTTTTATATATTTCGAGCCAGTTGTTATTATATTTCTTTATTTTTGCAATATGTGTCTTAACAGTTCCTACATCGTATCTTGAAATAGGACCTGTAAGGGCATTTTTTGCGCTAGAATCGAAAATATTTTGCAAGGCCTGGTAGGACAAACCTTTGAGAGTATTGAGAGCCACCTCTTGGCTCATGCCAGTTTCCATAAGCATTTCAACACCTATACTTATCAAGGTTACAAGATAGTTTGATGAAACACAGGCAGCAGCATGATAAAGTGCTTTATCGCTGTTTTTAATTATTGTGTAGTTTATGTCGTTTTCCTGAAGGATAGATTCAATGACTCCTATATCAGGACCTAACCCCTCTAGAGTGAAGTTGATATTTTCTATTTCTCTTGAAGATTTTTCAATATCAGAAAAAGGATACAAGGGATGTAGAGAGCATATTGTCGCTCCTTTGGCATAAAGCTCCTTTAACTCTTCACAGTTGAAGGCTCCGCTGGTGTGTACGAATATTTTGTTTTCAAACTCTATGGGCAGAAAGGAAATTTCAAGTCCTACTTTCCTTATGCTATCATCGTTCACAGTCAAAAAGATTAAATCACAGGAACAAACAAGGCTTTCTATGTTGTCAAACACAATAGTATTTGTAAGGGCTGCTGAATATTCAGAGGAGCATAGAGATCTGCTGAAATATCCTAAAATCTTGTATCCCTTTCTTTTGAGATAAAGGCCTAATGCGGTTCCAACCTTACCGGCACCGATAATTCCAATTTTCATCGTTTTTCCTCCAATACAAAAAACCTTCCTGTCGCAGACAACACAACAAGAAGGCTCAAGAACCCTACTAAATCATTACTGTCTCTGTCTGCAACCAGATCAAAGCAGATATTCAAATATTTTCAATTACAAATTTCACGGTTTTAAGGAATGCTGCTATTGAGTAATATGCAGCTTCCTATAATTCCAAAGATTTATTTGTTGTATTATACATCTTTCATACCAAAAATTCAACCACTTTATCTAAAATTGCCTGAGCAACTTCATCCTTAAGCATTAAATCGCACTCTGAAATTTCACCGGATTTATCTATGATGCTAACTATATTTGTA
>JBNJCX010000015.1:0-40334 GCA_051744365.1 Bacillota bacterium | reverse complement strand
CTGATTACACCAATCGCGATGGAAGAAGGACTAAGATTCGCCATCAGAGAAGGTGGAAGAACAGTAGGGGCAGGCGTTGTAACAAAGGTATACGAATAATAAAGGGGACACAAGGAACGACACTTAAGAAGAAGGAGTAGTCTCCTTCTTTTAGTGTCGTATAAGTCCTTATGACAAGCACAGGATAATCTTATAATAATGAGAAAAAGCCCTTGTATTTTGGTTGTATATGGTGTAAAATATATTAGTGTTTAAATTTATGACATTGCGATGATGCAAAAGGTTGCTGCTCTGTGCAGGGAATTTTTGCTGAGAATGTCCGGTTTTAAATCGGGCGGCTGGAATGCTGAATATTTTTAAAAAAAATATAGAACACCCGGGTGGGTGTATCGGTGTTTCGAGTCGCATGTATGGTATTAACATGCGATAGAAGGAGGGAAATTACATGTCAAACAAACAAAAAATCAGAATTAGGTTGAAAGCGTATGATCATGAGTTATTGGACTCTTCGGCTCAAAGAATTGTTGAGACTGCAAAGAGAACAGGAGCAACTGTATCAGGTCCAGTACCACTACCGACAGAAAAGGAAATAGTTACTATCCTTAGAGCGGTTCACAAGTACAAGGATTCCAGAGAGCAGTTTGAGCAAAGAACTCACAAGAGACTTATCGACATCCTTAATCCTAATCAAAAGACGGTTGATTCACTTATGAAGTTGAATTTACCTGCAGGTGTAGACATAGAGATTAAACTATAATAATTTATATGATTGCCCAGGCAATCCGCTATAAAACGGAGGTGCAACAATGAAAAATATGCTAGGTAGAAAAGTCGGTATGACCCAGATCTTCAAAGAGGATGGTGAGGTTGTTCCTGTTACAGTAATTCAGGCAGGACCACTTTTCGTAGTACAGAAAAAAACAGTTGAAAAAGATGGATATAATGCAATTCAGCTAGGATTCGGAGATGTCAAGGAGAAGAGGGTTACCAAGCCTTTGAAGGGCCATTACGAAAAGGCTAATGTTGCTTATAGGAAATTCCTTAGAGAATTCCACGTAGAGAATCCTGACGAATTTGATATAGGACAGGAAATCAAGGCAGACGTATTCGCCGAGGGAGACATGGTTGATGTAACAGGTACTTCAAAGGGTAAAGGAACTGCCGGTGTTATTAAGAGACACCACTTTTCAAGAGGTAGAGAGACTCACGGCTCCAAGCATCACAGGATGCCAGGAGGCATGTCAGCTGGTACTTATCCAGGAAGAGTATTCAAAGGCCATAAGATGATGGGTAGAATGGGTCACGAAAGAGTTACAGTCCAGAACCTTGAGGTTGTAAGAGTGGATGGAGACAAGAATCTTATCCTTATCAAGGGAGCAGTACCTGGACCCAAAAAGGGACTTATAACAATAAAGGAAACAGTTAAGAAGTAATAATCCAGGCGGAAAGGAGGACACAAAATGCCTAAAGTTAATGTATATAATATGCTAGGTGAACTAGTTGAAGAAATGGACTTAAGCGATGCTGTATTCGGAGTCGAAGTGAATGAGCATGTAGTATATGAAGTTGTTAAGAATCAACTTGCCAACAAGAGACAAGGTACTCAGTCAGCTAAGACAAGAGCTGAAGTTAGAGGAGGGGGAAGAAAACCCTGGAGACAGAAAGGTACCGGAAGGGCAAGACAAGGAAGCATTAGGTCGCCACAATGGAAAGGTGGAGGAGTTGTATTTGCACCGAAGCCAAGAGACTATAGCTACAGCGTGCCGAAGAAGGTAAGGAGACTGGCTATGAAATCAGCTTTGACTGACAAGCTTCAGAACAATGAGATAATCGTAGTTGATGAGCTGAAGTTCGATGCTCCAAAGACCAAGGAAATGATAAATATGCTAAACACTCTGAATGCTGATAAAAAAGCTCTTATCGTTATGGGTGAGAAGAACGTAAATGTAATCAGATCAGCAGGAAACATTCCGAATGTTGCAACTACACTTGTCAATACTTTGAATGTTTATGACATTTTGAAATACAATTCATTTATAATTACCAAAGAAGCTGTAAAAAAAGTGGAGGAGGTGTATGCATAATGCGTATTCCACACGATATTATCATTAAGCCGATAATTACTGAGAAGAGTATGGAAGACATGGCATTTGGCAAATATACTTTTGCTGTAGATAAAAAAGCAAACAAGAGCGAAATTAAAAAAGCTGTTGAGAGCGTATTTGGAGTAAAGGTAGAAAAAGTAAACACCATGAACTATCTTGGAAAGTTGAAGAAACAGGGTATTCATAGTGGAAGAAGAGCAAGCTGGAAGAAAGCAATCGTTAAATTAACAGATGACTCCAAGAAGATAGAATTCTTCGAAGGGATGGAATAATTAGGAAGATAAAAGGAGGGAAAACCAATGAGTATCAGGAAATTCAAACCTACTTCCCCTGCTAGAAGACAAATGAGTGTTTCAACATTCGAAGAAATCACTAAAAAAGAGCCTGAAAAATCACTAGTGGTTAGTTTAAATAAAAACAGCGGAAGAAACTCACAAGGTAGAATAACCATCCGTCACAGAGGTGGTGGAGCTAAAAAGAAATACAGAATAATCGACTTCAAGAGAACCAAGGATGGAGTACCAGGAAAGGTTGCTGCAATAGAATACGATCCAAACAGATCTGCAAATATTGCACTGATCCACTATGTTGACGGCGAGAAGAGATACATTCTTGCACCTCACAAAATAAAAGTTGGCGACATGATCGAATCAGGCGAGAACGCAGACATCAAGATCGGAAATGCACTTCAGTTGAAGCACATTCCAGTTGGTACAACCGTACACAATGTTGAATTGAAGCCTGGAAAAGGAGCTCAGCTTGTAAGATCAGCTGGAGCAGAGGCACAGCTTATGGCGAAAGAAGGAAAATACGCTCAGCTTAAGTTGCCGTCAGGAGAATTCAGACTGGTGGCTATAGAATGCAGAGCAACAATCGGACAGGTAGGAAACCTTGATCACGAGAACATAACAATAGGTAAGGCTGGACGTTCAAGACATATGGGAATAAGACCTACTGTAAGAGGTAGTGCCATGAACCCTGTTGATCACCCACACGGTGGTGGAGAAGGTAGAGCGCCAATCGGAATGCCTTCACCTGTAACTCCATGGGGCAAGCCTGCTCTTGGATACAAGACTAGAAAGAAAAAGACGAAATCTGACAAATATATCGTAAGAAGAAGAACAAAATAGTACTTCTGAAAGGAGGAAATAAGTATGGGTAGATCCCTTAAGAAAGGACCATTTATCGATGATCATCTACTTAAGAAAGTAGAGGAACTTAATAAGACAAATGATAAGAAAGTCATAAAAACCTGGTCACGTCGTTCAACTATTTTTCCAGAAATGGTAGGGCACACAATTGCGGTATACGATGGCAGAAAGCATGTGCCTGTATATGTTACCGAGGATATGGTAGGGCATAAACTAGGAGAATTTGTAACAACCAGAACGTTCAGAAGTCACATAAGCAAGAGTGAAAAATCATCTGGTTTAAGAAAGTAAAGTGAAGGAGGTAGAATTCGTGGAAGCTAAGGCTATAGCTAAATATGTTAGGATTTCACCACTGAAGGTAAACTTCATATGTGCTGAGATCAGAGGCAAGCAAGTGGATGAAGCTCTTTCAATCTTGAAATTTACACCAAAAAAAGGTGCAAAAGCTCTTGAGAAGGTGCTGAACTCCGCAGTTGCAAATGCAGAGAACAACTTTAATCTAGATAGAGAGAATCTTTATGTATGGGAGGCATACGCCAACGAGGGTCCAAGAATGAAGAGATTCAGACCCAAGGCAAGGGGTATGGCATATCCGATAATAAAGAGAAGCAGTCATATAGGAATAGTTGTAAAAGAACGCGAGTAGAAAAGGAGGGATAGTTAATGGGTCAAAAAGTTAACCCACATGGTCTTAGGGTTGGAATCATAAAGGATTGGGATTCAAAATGGTATGCTGACAAGAAGACCTTCAATGAGTACTTGGTGGAAGATTTCAAAATCAGAGAATATCTTAAAAAGAAATTATATATAGCAGGAATATCAAAAATTGAAATTGAACGTGCTGCCAGCAAGATTAAGGTATCCATCTTCACTGCAAAGCCGGGAATGGTAATCGGAAGAGGTGGATCAGGTGTTGAGGAGCTTAGACTGGCTATCGAGAAGATGACCAAGAAGAGCGTTGTAATCAACGTTGAAGAAATCAAGGTAGCTGAGCTTGATGCACAATTGGTTGCTGAGAACATAGCATCACAGCTTGAGAGAAGGATAACCTTCAGAAGAGCTATGAAGCAGGCTATTCAAAGGACTATGAGATACGGAGCAAAAGGAATCAAAACACAGGTTGCAGGAAGACTTGGTGGAGCTGATATGGCTAGAACTGAAGGCTATAGTGAGGGAACAATTCCTCTACACACGCTTAGAGCAGACATTGACTATGGTTTTACTGAAGCAACTACAACATATGGTAAAATTGGAGTTAAAGTATGGCTTTACAAAGGAGAAGTACTTCCTACCAAGAAAGTGGATAGAAGCAATAAAAAACAGGAATCAGCAAAATAGATTAGCGTCGTAGGAAGGAGGAAAGTCAACATGTTAATGCCTAAAAGAGTGAAATATAGAAGAGTTCATAGAGGTAGAATGAAGGGAAAAGCAAACCGTGGAAACTCAATAACATACGGAGAGTTCGGCTTACAAGCTCTTGAACCTGTATGGATTACTTCAAATCAAATAGAGTCCGCAAGACGTGCTATGACAAGATACGTAAAGAGGGGCGGAAATATCTGGATCAAGGTATTCCCGGACAAGCCAGTAAGTGAGAAACCTGCCGAGACTCGTATGGGTTCAGGTAAAGGCTCACCTGAGTACTGGGTAGCAGTAGTTAAACCAGGCAGAATATTATTTGAAATGGGTGGTGTCTCAGAGGAAGATGCAAGAGAAGCTATGAGACTTGCAGCTCACAAACTACCTATCAAAACTAAATTTGTTACACGTGTAGAAACACAAGATAAGGGTGGTGAAGCTAATGAAAGCTAAAGAAATTCGCCAAATGTCAGACAAAGAATTGAATAAAGAATTAATGGATCTTAAATCAGAGCTATTTAACTTGAGATTTCAATTGGCTACAGGTCAGTTAGATAACCCTATAAAAATAAGTTCTGTAAGAAAAGATATCGCTCGTGTAAAAACTATCGTTCGAGAAAGAGAATTATCTATAGGGAAGGAGGTTTAATCTCTGATGGAAAGAACAAATCGTAAGACTAAAGTAGGTATTGTTGTTAGTGATAAAATGGACAAGACTGTTGTTGTTTCAATAGAGACTTTCAAAACTCATCCATTGTACAAGAAGCAATCGAAGATGTCAACAAAGTTTAAGGCTCATGATGAAAACAATGAGTGCACAATCGGCGACAAGGTCGAAATTATGGAGACTAGACCACTTAGCAAGGACAAGAACTGGAGAGTCGTCAACATAATACAAAAAGCAAAATAGGATATATTAGGCGAAGGGAGGTATTCTGAATGATTCAAACGGAAAGCCGCATGAGAGTAGCTGATAATTCAGGAGCAAAGGAAGTATTGGTTATCAGAGTGCTCGGAGGTACCAACAAGCAGTATGCCGGCATCGGGGATGTAGTTGTTTGTACGGTCAAAAGTGCAACACCTGGTGGGGTTGTTAAAAAAGGACAAGTTGTAAAAGCGGTTGTTGTAAGGACTAGAAAAGGTGTAAGAAGACTAGACGGTTCATACATCAAGTTCGATGACAACGCAGCTGTTATTATAAAAGATGATAAGAATCCAGTAGGAACTCGAATTTTCGGACCTGTAACAAGAGAACTGAGAAGAGGTAACTACATGAAGATTATATCCTTGGCACCGGAAGTACTATAAGAGGAGGTGTATAGTATGCATATTAAAAGTGGAGATACGGTAGTTGTAATTTCTGGAAAAGATAAAGGTAAAACCGGAAAAGTAATGAAGGTTCTGCCTAAAGACAATAAAGTGATCATAGAAGGCGTAAATATGGTTACAAAGCACAAGAAACCCGGAGGGCCTGGAAGACCTGGTGGAATAGTTCAGCTTGAAGGAGCTGTAAACGGTTCAAAGGTAATGATATATTGCCCTAAGGACAAGGCTGGAGTAAGAGTAGCTTATCAGGTGAAAAGTGACGGAAGCAAAGTAAGAGTCTGCAAAAAATGCGGAGAAGTTCTAGATAAAAAATAATCATAGTAGAGAGGAGGTAATGGAATGACTTCCAGATTAAAGGTAAAATATAACGAAGAAGTTGTAAACGCTTTAATGGAAAGATTTGAATACAGCAGTGTTATGGAAGTTCCAAGACTAGATAAAGTAGTTATCAACATGGGAATCGGAGAAGCAAGAGACAATCCCAAGGCTCTTGAATCAGCAGTAAAGGAGCTGGAAATAATTGCTGGCCAAAAGGCACTTGTTACTCAGGCTAAAAAATCCATAGCAAACTTTAAACTTAGAGAAGGAATGAAAGTCGGTGCTAAAGTTACCCTTAGGGGAGAGAGAATGTACGACTTTTTAGATAAATTGATGAATATCGCATTACCTAGAGTTAGAGACTTTAGAGGTGTTAATGATACTTCCTTCGACGGAAGAGGAAACTATGCCATGGGAATAAAGGAACAGTTGATTTTTCCGGAAATTGAATACGATCAAGTTGATGCTATCAGAGGACTTGACATTGTTATAGTTACTACAGCACAATCAGACGAGGAAGCAAAAGTGTTCTTGGAGAAAATGGGAATGCCCTTTAAAAAGTAGATAAAGGAGGGGGAAATCTTGGCAAAGAAATCAATGATCGCTAAACAGAAGAGAAAGCAGAAGTTTAGCACACAGGAATATAATAGATGTAAAATATGTGGTAGACCTCACGCCTATCTGAGAAAGTATGGCATTTGTCGTATCTGTTTCAGAGAATTGGCTTATAAGGGTCAGATACCCGGAGTTAAAAAGGCTAGCTGGTAATACCAGGATTATGAAAGGAGGTAATAAACATGATGACAGACCCAATCGCGGATATGTTAACGAGAATTAGAAATGGTGTCAATGCTAAACATGACTCAGTTGATGTACCGGCGTCAAACATAAAGAAAGAAATCGCTCTGATTCTTCTAAACGAAGGTTTTATAAAGGGTTTTGATGTTATAGAGGACGGAAAACAAGGAATCATGAGAGTAGATTTGAAATACGGCCAGAACAATGAGAAGGTTATAAGTGGTATCAAGAGAATATCAAAGCCTGGTCTAAAGGTTTATGTAAAAAACAATGAGATACCTAAGGTACTTGGCGGATTAGGTATAGCTGTTATATCCACATCTAAAGGAATGATGACAGATAAGACTGCTAGGAAGGAAAATGTGGGTGGAGAAGTAATTTGTTACGTATGGTAATAAATTGCTAGATTATTGGAACAGGAGGTGCACTCATGTCAAGAATAGGATTAAAGCCAATTAATCTGCCAGGTAATGTGGAGATAAAAGTAAATGAAGCAAACTTGGTGGAGGTAAAGGGGCCTAAAGGTCAATTAACTCAACAAATAGATCCTGAAATGGTAATTAAAATAGAGGATGGTATTCTTAATGTAGAAAGACCATCAGAGCAGAAGAGACACAAGTCCGTGCACGGATTGTCCAGGACTTTAATTTGGAACATGGTCGTAGGCGTAACTGAAGGCTACGAGAAGTCATTGGACATTGTAGGTACAGGATACAGAGCAGCGAAGCAGGGAAACAAGCTGGTGCTGACACTAGGATATTCACATCCAATAGAGCTTGAGGATCCAAAGGGCCTTGAGGTTGAAGTTCCTGCACAAAACAAGGTAATCATTAAGGGAATTGATAAGCAGCAGGTAGGAAACTTCGCAGCTAAGATCAGAGACTATAGAAAGCCGGAGCCATATAAGGGCAAAGGTATCAGATATACTGACGAATACGTTAGACGTAAGGTTGGTAAAACAGGTAAGTAGAAGGGAGTGAACAAATTTGCTAAAGAAAATCGATAAAAATAAAAACAGACAAGTCAGACACACAAGAGTAAGGCAAAAAGTGTATGGCACTCCTGCCAAGCCAAGACTGAGCATCTACAGAAGTGGAAGCCATATTTACGCTCAGATTATTGATGATGCGGCTGGTAAAACATTGGCAGCAGCTTCTACTCTGGATAAGGACCTAAGCCTTGCTTCAACAAAGAATAAGGAAGCAGCTAAAGCAGTAGGAATGGCTATCGGCAAAAAAGCTGTAGATAAGGGAATCGAGGAAGTTGTATTTGACAGAGGCGGTTACCTGTATCACGGAAGAGTTAAAGAGCTTGCTGACGGTGCCAGAGAAGCTGGACTTAAATTTTAATAGAAGGAGGGAAATTAATGGAACGCTCATATATAGATGCAAGTGAATTGGATTTACAAGAGAGAGTTGTTAACATAAATCGTGTTACGAAAGTAGTAAAAGGCGGTAGAAACTTCAGATTCAGTGCATTGGTTGTAGTTGGAGATGGAAACGGACATGTTGGAGTTGGAATGGCAAAGGCTCTTGAGGTACCTGAGGCTATCAGAAAAGCAGTTCAGGATGCCAAGAAGCATATCATTAAGGTGCCATTGGAAGGAACAACAATCCCTCACGAAATTACTGGGGTTTATGGAGCAGGAAGAGTACTGATGAAGCCATCAAACGAAGGTACCGGAGTTATTGCAGGCGGAGCAGTTCGTGCCGTATGCGAGCTTGTGGGAATCAGGGATATCAGAACTAAATCACTTGGAACAAACAATCCAAGAAATGTTGTAAATGCTACGCTGGCAGCTCTTAAAGGCCTTAAGACTGCAGAAAATGTTGCGAAATTAAGAGGCAAGACAGTAGAAGAAATACTAGGTTAGGGGGAAAAATAATGACTATGCTTAAAATCAAGTTGGTTAAGAGTCCCATAGGGAGACCTGATACCCACAAAAAAACAGTCAAAGCCCTTGGATTAAGGAAAATCGGACAAGTAGTTGAAAAAAATGATACCCCTCAAATCAGAGGTATGATACATCAAATTGACTACATGGTTGAGGTAATGGACTAATAAAGGAGGTGTACGGATTGAAACTTAACGATTTAAGACCAAATGACGGAGGCGGAGCCAAAGCCAGAAAAAGACTTGGTAGAGGAATTGGATCAGGAACTGGAAAAACAGCAGGTAAAGGACACAAGGGTCAGAATGCGAGATCGGGTGGAGGAGTAAGACCTGGGTTCGAAGGTGGCCAGATGCCTTTGTTTAGAAGGGTGCCAAAGAGAGGATTCACAAATATCTTCCAAACAGTTTATGCGATAGTTAATCTTGAAGATTTAAATAGATTTGAAGAAAACACCGTGGTTACCCCCGAGCTTCTTTTTGAAGAAGGCGTTGTAAAGAAGGGTAAAGCCAAGGACGGAGTAAAAATTCTTGGAGACGGTGAATTAAATGTGAAATTGACAGTTCAAGCACATAAATTCAGTAAATCTGCCGCGGAGAAGATCGAAGCTGCAGGAGGAAAGGTTGAGGTGATTTAGTATGCTTTCAACCTTAAGGAATGCTTGGAAAATTCCGGACATCAGGAAGAAGATGACCTTCACAATACTAATGTTGTTGGTTGTCAGACTGGGAGCAGCAGTACCTGTACCCTTTATGAACAAAAGCATAATTGAAGGTATATTTAACGCCAGTCAGGGTGGAATACTACAATTCCTGGATATGATGGCAGGAGGAACATTTAGTGACTTCAGTATATTTGCCACAAATATCTACCCATACATTACCGCATCCATCATTCTTCAGCTTTTAACAATAGCTATTCCCAAGTTGGAAGAGCTGGCCAAGCAGGGAGAGGAAGGAAAGAAGAAAATCAATCGATACACAAGATATGGGGCAGTTGTACTAGCAGCGGTTCAGGCTATCGGTTATACATTCGGTCTTTTCAGAGATGCTTTGGAAACTCAGAATAGTATGCAGACAGTAATCGTAATATTGTCTATGGTTGCTGGAACGGCATTTCTTATGTGGATTGGAGAGCTGATTACTGAAAAAGGAATCGGTAATGGTATTTCACTGCTGATATTCATAGGAATAATATCAAAGTTGCCATCCGATCTCATCAGTACATTTAAGCTGGTTAGCATAGGACAATTAAACTTGTTGACAGTATTGTTGTTTGGAATAGTAATGCTTATAATAATTGCATTTGTAGTGGCTCTTCAGGAAGGACAACGTAAAATTCCTGTGCAATATGCAAAAAGAGTTGTAGGAAGAAAAATGTACGGCGGACAAAGTACTCACATACCCATCAAAGTACTGATGGCAGGAGTAATCCCTGTAATATTCGCATCCTCACTACTCGCATTGCCACAGACATTTGCTCTGTTTTCCCAGGGAGGAATTACACAATGGGTGGAAAAATATCTTACTCCGGCAGGAAGTGTTGGAATATGGGTATACTCGATCATGAACATATTGTTGATTGTCTTCTTCACTTATTTCTATACAGCAGTGCAGTTCAATACGGTTGAATATTCAAAGAATCTTCAGCAAAACGGCGGTTTTATTCCGGGAATCAGACCGGGAAGACCTACATCAGACTATTTGAACAAGGTTGTTAACAGAATAGTATTTGTTGGTGGTACATCCCTTGCGCTGCTTGCATCATTGCCAATTGTGCTATCAAAGGTATTCGGAATGAATGTAAACTTTGGTGGAACTGCAATAATAATTGTGGTGGGTGTTGCATTGGAGACTGTAAAACAAATTGAATCTCAGATGTTGATGAGACATTACAAGGGATTCTTGAAATAAACTATAGGAGATGATTGATAATGAGATTGGTATTACTAGGTCCTCCAGGAGCAGGTAAAGGAACTCAGGCATCAGCTATAGTAGAAAAATATGATATTCCACATATATCTACAGGGGATATTTTTAGAGCCAATATAAAAGAAGGTACAGCATTGGCACAGGAGGTTAAAGCCTATATGGACAAGGGTCTCCTCGTACCGGACGAATTAGTGGTATCTATAGTAAAGGACAGACTGCTTAAGGAAGACTGCAAGGAAGGCTTCCTGTTGGATGGTTTCCCAAGGACAGTCGAGCAGGCTGAAGCATTGGATTCCGAACTGGAGAAAATGGGTATAAAACTAGATGTGGTTATTAATATTAATGCACCTGCCGAAATCCTTGTTGAACGTGCAGTGGGCAGACGTATTTGCAGAGAGTGTGGAGCGACTTACCATATTAAGTTCAACCCACCAAAGGTTGAAGGAGTATGCGATAAGGATGGAGGAGAACTCTATCAAAGAGATGACGACAATGAAGAAACAGTGACTACAAGGATTAATGTATACATGGAGCAAACGGAGCCATTGATAGATTACTACAAAAAACAAGGTTTGCTGCTGGATGTTGATGGAACTAAGAAGATTGATGAAGTTTTCGTTGATATAACGAGTGAGCTCGACAAATATAGGGCATAGCCCCTTACCCAGCAGATTGAAGAGGTGAATATAATGGATTCCACTAGTGACATATCCATCGGACAGGTGGTGAAGTCAAGAGCTGGCCGTGACAAAGGAAGAATATTCTTGATTTACGATATAGCAGATGATCAGTACGTTTACGTAGTTGACGGGGACTTGAGGAAGCTCGACAGTCCCAAGAAGAAGAAAATCAAGCATTTGATTATTTTTAATACTGTTATGCCGGAATTCAAGGACAAGATAGAGAATAGCGTAAAGATAAATAACTCATATATTAGAAAAATTCTGGAACCTTTCAATAAGAGTTTCTAAATGAGAGTTGAACAGGAGGTTCGAAATCCATGGCTAAAAAAGATGTAATAGAGGTTGAAGGTACGGTTATCGATGCATTACCTAATGCCATATTTAAAGTAAGGCTTGAAAACGGACATGAAATTTTAGCCCATATTTCCGGTAAACTTAGGATGCACTATATCAGAATATTACCAGGAGATACCGTAACGATAGAACTATCGCCCTACGATTTAACAAGAGGCAGGATAACCTGGCGAAACAAGTAACATAGGAGGGATTATTATGAAAGTCAGACCATCTGTAAAAAAGATGTGCGAAAAATGCAAAATCATTAAGAGAAAAGGAAGAGTAATGGTCATCTGTGAAAATCCTAAGCATAAACAAAAACAAGGTTAATTACTAGTTTGTAAAAATAGGAGGTGTACACGTTAATGGCAAGAATTGCAGGCGTAGACTTACCAAGAGATAAAAGAGTGGAAATTGGATTGACATATATTTTTGGTATCGGAAGGACAAGCTCAAACGAGATTCTTAAGAAAGCTGGAGTAGACAAGGACACAAGAGTAAAGGATCTTACTGAGTCTGAAGTATCAAATCTTAGAGCGGTTATTGATACCTACCATGTTGAGGGAGATCTTAGAAGAGATGTGGCCCTTAATATCAAGAGACTTAAGGAAATCAACTGCTACAGAGGCATAAGACACAAGAGAGGACTCCCAGTTAGAGGTCAGAGAACCAAGACCAATGCAAGGACAAGAAAAGGTCCAAGAAGATTAGTATCCAAAAAGAAATAGGTAAAGGAGGGGAACTTAATGGCACCAAAAAAAGGTAAAGCAACACGTGTGAGAAAAAGAGAACGTAAGAATATCGAGAGAGGTCAAGCTCATATTTCTTCATCTTTCAATAATACAATGGTAACACTTACAGATACCCAAGGTAATGTAATATCATGGGCAAGCGCAGGGCAGCTTGGTTTCAGAGGGTCAAGGAAATCCACTCCTTATGCAGCGCAACAATGTGCCGAGGAAGCTGCAAGAAAAGCTATGGATCATGGTCTGAAAGTGGTTGAGGTTTTTGTAAAGGGACCTGGATCAGGAAGAGAAGCGGCAATCAGGTCACTACAGGCATCTGGGTTGGAAGTAAGTATGATTAAGGATGTTACTCCGATTCCACACAACGGATGTAGACCACCAAAGAGAAGAAGAGTTTAATAGGAGGTGTAAATAAGGATGGGAAGATATACAGGGCCAGTTTGCAGATTGTGCCGTAGAGAGGGTATAAAGCTTTTCCTTAAGGGCGACAGATGCTATACAGACAGATGTGCTCTTAACAAGAGAAACTTTGCTCCAGGACAACATGGACAATCTAGAAAGAAAGTAACTGAATATGGAATGCAGTTGAGAGAGAAGCAAAAGGTACGTAGATTCTACGGACTTTCAGAATCACAAATGGCTAAATATTTCATGATGGCAGACCAAAGCAAAGGCGTAACCGGCGACAATCTATTTAAGATTCTTGAGTCAAGACTTGACAATGTAGTTTACAGAATGGGTCTGGCTGCTTCAAGAGCAGAAGCAAGACAACTTGTAACACATGGACACTTCCTGCTTAACGGAAACAAGGCGACAATACCTTCAATGCTTACAACAGTGGGAGATGTTATCGAGGTTAAGGAAAAAAGCCGTGGTAGTGAGAAATTCAAGGCTTTGGTTGAAAACCACAGCGGAAATACAGTACCATGGATAAACATAGATCTTGAAAAACTAAGAGGAACAATCGTAGCTGAATCAACCAGAGAAGACATAGATCTTCCAGTTGAAGAACATCTAATCGTCGAGCTATATTCAAAATAATCGATAAAACAGTATCAGTTGCCCTCGTCCGTTAAAAATAAAAAGATCAAGGAGGGTTATGCTTAATGATGGAAATTGAAAAACCTAGAATTGAGATCATGGAATTAAGTGAAGATGGAAGCTATGGTAAATTTGTGGTGGAACCTCTTGAAAGAGGTTACGGAACAACTTTGGGAAACTCCCTTAGAAGAGTACTGCTTTCATCACTGCCCGGAGCGGCAATTTCATCAGTAAAAATCCAGGGCGTGTTGCATGAATTTGCTACAATCCCCGGAGTGCTGGAGGATGTGCCCGAGATAATACTCAATATCAAGGAAATAGCAGCCAAAATGTATACAGAAGAGCCTGTTACAATGATCATCGATGTTGAAGGACCACAGGTCGTTACAGCTGGTGACATTGCCACTGGAATGGAAGTTGAAATAGTGAACAAGGATCAGCATATAGCAACAGTCAATGAAGACGGAAAGCTATATATTGAATTGGAACTTATAAGAGGAAGAGGCTACTCAGTTGCCGAAAAGAACAAGCAGGATGGTCATCCAGTGGGTGTGATACCCGTTGATTCAGAATTCACACCTGTAAGCAAGGTTAATTACCATGTTGAAAACACCAGGGTCGGTCAGATTACTGACTTTGACAAGCTGTTGCTTGATGTGTGGACAAACGGAACCATGAGTGCAGATGAAGCTACCTCATTGGGAGCAAAGATTCTTACAGAACACCTTAATCTGTTCATTGGACTTACAGACCATGTCAACGAGGTTGAAATCATGGTTGAGAAGGAAGAGGACAAGAAGGAGAAGGTTCTTGAGATGACAGTTGAAGAGCTGGATCTTTCAGTGAGAAGTTATAACTGCCTTAAGAGAGCAGCTATAAACACTGTTGAGGAATTGACCGAAAAAACTGAGGAAGATATGATGAAGGTTAGAAATCTGGGAAAGAAATCCCTTGAAGAGGTACAGAAGAAACTTGCTGAATTGGGATTAAACCTTAAATTAAGTGATGAATAATCTAAGCAAGAAGGAGGGATAAATGTGACAACACTAAGAAAACTTGGTCGCCCTACTGCTCATAGAAAAGCGATGCTGAGAAATCAAGTTACATCATTATTGCGGGAAGAAAGAATTGAAACCACAGTAACCAGAGCCAAAGAGACAAAAAGAATGGCAGAAAAAATGATAACTTTGGCAAAGAAAGGCGATCTTCACGCAAGAAGACAAGCACTTGCATTCATATATGACGAAGATGTGGTGAGGAAATTATTTGATGAAATTGGTCCTAAGTATGCCGATAGAAATGGTGGTTATACAAGGGTGTTAAGAGTTGGTCCTCGTCGCGGAGATGCCGCAGAAATAGCTATATTGGAACTTGTTTAATAGGGATGGGGATTAAGTTGACACTTAGTCCCTTTAGTTTTGTTTGACTGATTTGTATGCTAGGGATGGCCAATTGATATAACGTTATTCTTGTGTTATATTAAACTGGTAATATATAAATTTTAACCGAGGTATAATATGAATGAAAAAAACAATGATTTAATGATAGACATAAAAAATGTGAGCTACGAATATAGCTCCTATATTGACGAAAGCATACAATTGGCTGTTAAAGACCTGAGTCTTCAAGTCAAAAGAGGAGAATTTTTTGTGGTCCTTGGACATAATGGATCTGGAAAATCCACCCTTGCCAAGATGATAAATGGTCTGATTATACCATCCAGAGGAGATGTTCTTGTAAATGGAATGAATACAAGAGATGAGGACAAAATTTGGGATATCAGGTCTACTGCAGGCATGGTGTTTCAAAATCCAGATAATCAGATTGTAGCCACAATTGTCGAGGAGGATGTGGCTTTTGGACCAGAGAATCTGGGAATTCCCCCTGCAGAAATTAGAAAAAGGGTGGATGATGCTCTGGAGGTTGTTGAAATGACAGAGTATAAAAGTCACGCCCCCCACCTATTGTCTGGAGGTCAAAAACAGAGGGTTGCAATCGCAGGAATCCTCGCAATGGAGCCGGATTGCATAATTTTTGATGAACCAACTGCAATGCTTGATCCATCGGGCAGACTTGAGGTTATGCAAACCATCAAGAAGCTTAATGAGGAAAAGAACAAGACCATTATTCTTATAACCCACTATATGGATGAGGCAGTGGAAGCCGATAGGATAATGGTATTAAATGAGGGGGAGGCTGTTATGCTGGGAACCCCAAAGGAGATATTCAGGCAGGTTGACAAGCTGAAGTCGCTGGGACTTGATGTCCCTCAGGTTACAGAGCTTGTCTATGAGCTGAATAAAGAAGGGTATAATATCAAGGATGATATATTATCCGTTGAGGAGCTGGTGGATATATTATGATAATTCAATTGAAGGATGTTGACTATATATATAACCCAGGGACTCCTTTTGAAAAGAAGGCCCTAGACAATATTAACCTGTCTATTGAGGAAGGCGAGTTCATAGGTCTTATAGGACATACTGGCTCAGGAAAATCAACACTTGTTCAGCACCTCAATGGCCTAATGAAGCCTACAAAAGGGAAAATAATAATTGATGGACAGGATCTTTCCAGCAAGGAAACCAAAATGAAATCAGTCAGGCAGAAGGTGGGTCTGGTATTTCAGTATCCTGAGCACCAACTATTTGAAGAGTCAATATATAAAGACATTGCATTTGGACCAAAGAACCTGGGACTATCAGAGGATGAAGTGGATATAAGGGTAAGGGAAGCCATGGATCTTGTTGGACTTGACTTTGAAGAGTTGAAGGAAAGATCTCCTTTTGAGCTTTCAGGAGGTCAGAAGAGAAGGGTTGCAATAGCAGGAGTTATTGCCATGAAGCCTAAGGTTCTTATTCTTGATGAGCCTACGGCAGGTTTAGACCCCCAGGGAAGAGATGACATCCTGGATGAGATCAGAAAGATTTACGACAAGGAAAAGATTACTATTATTCTAGTTTCACACAGCATGGAGGATATTGCCAGACTGGTAAACAGAATTTTTGTTATGCATAGAGGCAAGATTGCTCTTGACGGATCAACAAGAGAGATTTTCTCAAAAACTGATCAGCTGGAAGAAATGGGTCTTGGAATACCTCAGATTACTAAATTTATGAAGATATTCAAGGAGAAGGGCAATATTGTCAGGGATGATGTTCTGACAATTGAAGAAGCCAAGGAAGAGATACTAAATTACTTAAGGAGTAAGAAGGATGCTTAAAGATATTACAATAGGACAATATTTTCCTGGAACATCTATAGTTCACAAATTGGATCCAAGGGTGAAAATAATCATTGTAGCATTGTTTATTACATCTCTCTTTTTTGTGACCAACTTCATTCCCTATATTTTTATATTTGCATTTATTGCAGCGGTTATTTCCATTGCAAAGCTACCGGTGAAATTTATTATCAAAGGATTAAAACCCTTAATGTTTATTATTTTGATCACCTTTGCCATCAATCTGTTTATGACAAAGGGAGAGGTTCTTGTGGAACTGGGGCCACTTGTAATAACAAAGGAAGGTTTGAGACAGTCAGTTTTTATGGCCTTGAGACTAATATTCCTAATAACCGGAACATCCCTCCTAACCTTGACTACATCGCCCATAGCATTGACCGATGGGATAGAGAGACTTCTTTCACCATTCAGGAGAATAGGTTTGCCTGCCCATGAGCTTGCCATGATGATGACCATAGCTTTGAGATTTATTCCTACACTGCTTGAGGAAACCGACAAGATTATGAAGGCTCAGATGGCCAGAGGAGCAGATTTTGAGTCGGGGAATATACTTAGCAGGGCCAAGAATCTTGTGCCTCTTCTTGTCCCCTTGTTTATCAACGCATTCAGAAGAGCCGATGAGCTGGCTACGGCCATGGAAGCAAGATGCTACAGGGGTGGAGACGGTAGGACTAGACTCAATGAATTGAAGTTTGCAACCAGAGATTATGTTATGTTGACAGGTATGACACTCTTCTTTGCAGCAATAATATCCACCCGGTATATGTGGTGATAATATGAGAAACATTAAACTTGTAATTGAATACGATGGCACAAATTACTGGGGTTGGCAGACCCAGGAGAGTTTCCCGTCTATCCAGGAGGAAATAGAGAAAGCGATAAGGAAGGCAACCGGAGAAAAGGTAGTTCTTTACGGTTCTGGAAGAACCGATGCAAAGGTTCATGCCCTGGGACATGTGGCAAATTTTCACACAGAATCTACTATACCAGGAGAAAGATTCAGCTATGCACTGAATGTTGAGCTTCCTGAGGATATCAAGATTATAACCTCGCAGGAAGTTTCTCGGGATTTTCACGCAAGATTCAGTGCAACCCGCAAGCGTTATGTATACAGGATATACAATGGTGAGGCTGGAAGGCCGCTTATTAGAAATTATACAGCGCATGTAAAGTACCCGTTGAATATTCAGCTAATGAAGGATGCAGCGGAGTATTTTATGGGAACCCATGACTTCAATTCCTTCAGAGGGAAAAAGACTTCAATTAAATCCTCAGTTAGGACAATCTATTCAATAGACATTGAAAAAAAAGAAGATATAATAGAAATTATCATTGAAGGCAATAGCTTTCTGAGGAATATGGTAAGGATTATTGCAGGCACCCTGATTGAGATTGGTGTGGGTCGAAGGGATAAGAATGGGATACCTGGGATAATTGCAGAAAAAAACAGAAGGTCTGCTGGAAAAACAGCACCTGCCCAAGGATTATTCTTAGAAAAAGTATACTACAAGTAAAATCTGCCTTGACATTGATTATTACTTGTATTAAAATGTATAAGAGTGTTTAAAAAGAAGCCCGGAAACTTTTTAGTAGACACCTTAAAACGAATGTTGTTGTAAGGAGGGAAATAAATGAAAAGCTACATGGCAAAAGCCAATGAAATCGAAAGAAAATGGTATATAATAGACGCTGAAGATAAAGTATTGGGGAGACTGGCTACAGAAATTGCAACTATCCTGAGAGGTAAAAACAAGCCCATCTTCACACCACATGTTGATACAGGTGATTTTGTAATAGTAATTAACGCTGACAAAGTCAAACTTACTGGAAAGAAGCTGGAGCAGAAAAACTACACATATCATACAGGTTATCCAGGAGGCTTGAGAAAGGTATCATACGGAAAGCTGATGGAGAAGAATCCCGAGAAGATAATAGAGCTGGCTGTTAAAGGGATGCTGCCTAAGAATAGTCTGGGAAGACAAATGTACAGAAAACTTAAAGTTTACAGAGGTACAGAGCACGGGCACGAGGCGCAGAAGCCAGAAGTTTACGAATTATAATTAATTGATGAAGGGAGGACTGTAAATGGCTGCAACACAATTTTTAGGAACTGGAAGAAGAAAGACATCCGTTGCAAGAGTCAGACTTGTACCAGGTAACGGAAAGATTACAATCAACAAGAGAGATATCGAGGACTTTTTTAATTACGAGACATTAAGAGTAATTGCAAAAGAGCCTTTGACTATAACAGAAACAGCAGACAAGTATGATGTAATTGTAAATGTTCATGGTGGTGGATTCACAGGACAAGCCGGAGCTATCAGACACGGTATTGCAAGAGCTCTACTTGAAACAGACGGAGAACTGAGGCCAATACTTAAGAAAGCCGGACATCTTACTAGAGACCCAAGAATGGTCGAGAGAAAGAAATACGGTCTTAAAAAGGCAAGAAAAAGCCCGCAATTCAGCAAGAGATAATACAAAAAGCACCCATGGGTGCTTTTTTTTGTTGCAAATTTTAACTTCATTCCGAATTATCCCCTATGGACTGTGGATAATGTGGACAACCTATCGAACGTGTGTATTGCATGCTGTTACCAGCTATATAGGTCAATCCTGGCATCCTTCAGATACTGAATTATTGTAAGATTCTGTGGACACTTTTCTTCACACAATCCACATTCTACACACTGGGAGCTGTCTGACTCCTTTTCTACAAGGCTTTCGTAGGATTTTCTGGATTCCTCCATTGATCCATATACATGGGCATTGTTATACATCTCGAATATATCAGGGATTGCAATATTCTGAGGACACGGGATACAGTATTTGCAGCCTGTGCAATCCACCCTTGTCCTGCTTCTATAGATATCGGCAGCTTCCTTTACAATGTCAATATCAGCAGGTGTCAAATGGCCATTATCAGAGCTTATACGGATATTATCCTCCAATTGCTCCATGCTGGACATGCCGCTTAACACTACCGAGATACCGGAGAGGCTATGGAGCCACTTCAGAGCCCACTGGACTGGCGTACGGGAGGTTGCCGACCGGTTCCACACCTGGAGCACATCTACAGGAGAGCTTGCCAGCTTGCCCCCTTTAAGGGGCTCCATCACTACAACGTCTATTCCATTGTCCTTGGCATACTCCAACCCTGCAAGTCCTGCCTGATATTCTATGTCCATATAGTTAAGCTGAATCTGGCAGAACTCCCAGGGGTAGTGGTCAATAATCTCCTTGAAAACCGGAAGTTCATCGTGAAAGGAGAATCCGATATGCTTGATTTTACCTTCCAGTTTTGCCTGGCCTACGAATTTTTCGAATTCAAGTGATTTTATTTTTTCGAAAGAACTATTGTTTAAGGCATGGAAAAGATAAAAATCCACATAGTTTGTATTTAAATTAACCAGCTGCTCATCCAGATATTTCATAAAATCTTTATGATTCTCAATCAACCACACAGGAGATTTTGTTGCAAGATGATATTCTTCTCTGTTTATCCCTTCTAGTGCTTTACCCATAAAAGACTCTGATTCTCCGCCATGATAGGGATACGCGGTGTCAAAGTAGTTTATTCCATTATGGAAGGCATATCTTACCATTCTTGTTGCCAATTCTTCATCGATCTTTGAATTATCATTTTCCAGGACTGGAAACCTCATACAGCCCAGTCCCAATAGTGAAACATTTAACTTATCTTCTGTAAGCAGACGGTATTGCATAAAAAATCCCCCTTATGTATAATTGTAGTATACTACTGAAATACCACAGATACGGCTAATTTCATGTAATCCTGTGTAGTTTAACGCCCATTTTAAAGGGTAGCTATAGGATAGTATACTGAAATTATATCACAAATAACAGGAAGGAGTGATTGAATGGACGCTAAAAAGACGCCCCTGTATGAAGAACATGTCAAATTAGGGGGAAATGTTGTCGACTACGCGGGCTGGTATCTTCCAGTGCAATACGAAGGACTAGTGCCTGAGCATGAGGCAGTAAGAAATGCAGCAGGCCTTTTCGATGTATCACACATGGGAGAGATAACAATTAAGGGTAAGGATGCACTGGCCTTTGTTGATTATCTTATGACCAATGATATAACTACAATAGTAGACAATCAAGTTATTTACACATTCATGTGCCACCCGACGGGAGGTGTCGTGGATGATTTGCTTGTATACAGATATGATGAGGAATTCTTCTATCTAGTAGTAAATGCTGGAAACATTGAAAAGGACCACAATTGGATTATGAAGCAAAAGGGAAATTTCAATGTAGAAGTCGAGAATATTTCCGACTCTGTTGGTGAAATTGCAATTCAGGGGCCTTTGGCTGAGAAGATACTGCAGAAACTTACTGATTATGATCTATCACAGATTAAATTCTTCCATCTGAAAAGAGATATTGATGTGGCTGGCGTAAACTGTATGGTATCAAGAACCGGTTACACAGGTGAAGATGGATTTGAGGTTTATTCTGACAATGAAGGTATTGTAAAGGTTTGGAACGCAATTCTTGAGGCTGGCAAGGAAGATGGTATAAAGCCAACTGGACTGGGTTGCAGGGATACGTTGAGATTTGAGGCATCATTGCCACTGTATGGCCACGAGATGGACGACGAAATTACTCCTCTTGAAGCAGGATTCAAATACTTTGTAAAGCTTGACAAGAAGTCAGACTTTATCGGCAAGGAATCATTGAACAAGATGTGGAGCGAAGGACTTAAAAGAAAGCTTGTTGGGATAGAACTTCTCGATAGGGGCATTGCAAGAGAAGGCTACGAGATTTACAAGGATGGCAAAAAAATTGGGCATGTAACAACAGGTTACAAGAGCCCTACTCTAGGTAAGGTAATAGGAAATGCTCTTATTAAGACAGAATTCACTGAGCTTGGAACAGAGGTTGATGTAAAGATTAGAAATAAATTTGCCAAAGCAAAGGTAATCAGCAAGAAATTTCTTAAAAAATAAATTTTAGGGGGTAATAAAATGAAAGTAGAAAAAGGATTATTTTACACAAAGGATCATGAGTGGGTCAAGGTTGATGGAGAAGAGGCGTTTATAGGTATTTCAGACTATGCACAGCATCATCTTGGAGACATAGTATATGTTGAGCTTCCTGATGTAGACGATGAGTTCGAGAAGGGTGAAGACTTTGCAGCAGTAGAGTCAGTAAAGGCTGCTTCAGATGTGTTTATGCCAATCGGCGGAAAAGTAGTTGCAATAAATGAGGAGCTTATGGATGATCCTGCACTGCTTAACACTGATGCGTTTGCAAACTGGTTAGTAAAAGTTGAAATTACCGATAAAGCAGAACTTGAAGAACTAATGAATGATGAGGACTACGAGAAGTTTTTAGCTGAGGAGGAATAAAATGCATCCATATATTGCTAATACACCTGAAGATATCCAGGAAATGCTTAAGGCCATAGGCCTTGAAAGCGTGGATCAGCTGTTTGATGATATCCCAAAACACAACAAGCTTGGAAGAGCTCTTGACCTTCCAAAATCAAAAAGTGAGCTTGAGGTAACAACATATCTTAAAGAGCTTGCGAACAAGAACTGTTCAATGAACGAGCTTACCAACTTCCTGGGAGCAGGTGCGTACGACCACTATATTCCATCAATAGTAAATCATATAATTTCAAGGAGTGAGTTTTATACTTCTTATACACCATACCAGCCAGAAATCAGTCAGGGAACACTGCAGTATATTTTTGAGTTCCAGACACTGATCGCTAACCTTACGGGTATGGACTCTGCAAATGCATCACTATATGATGGTGGAACTGCAGTAGTAGAGGCTGCATTGATGGCTGCTGCATACTCAAAAAAAGATGAGATAGTAATATCAAAGGCTGTTAAGCCCGATGCAAGAAAGATTCTTCACACATATGCCCATGTTCAAAGTCTGAAGGTAATAGAGATAGATGTGAAGGATGGAGTAACTGACATGGAGGCTTTGAAAGATGCTGTAAGCGACAATACAGCAGCAGTAATTGTACAAAGCCCTAATTTCTTTGGAATAATCGAGGACCTGGAGGCAATAGGTGAAATAGCCCATAAAGGCAAGAAGACTACATTTATAGCTTCTGTTGATCCTATATCACTGGGAATTCTCAAGAAGCCTGGTGACATGGGAGTAGATGTTGTCGTAGGCGAAGGCCAGTCACTTGGTATACCTGTTAGTTTTGGTGGACCATACCTTGGATTTATGGCAATCAAAAATGAATATATCAGAAAGTTACCTGGAAGAATTGTTGGTCAGACAGAAGACCTTGACGGCAAGAGATCATTTGTATTGACTCTTACAGCCAGAGAGCAGCATATAAGAAGAGAGAAGGCGACCTCAAACATATGTTCCAATCAAGGACTCAACTCATTGGCAGCTGCTGTATACATGGTTACAATGGGCAAGGAAGGCCTAAGAGAGGTTGCCCTGCAGTCAACCAAGAAGGCACATTATGCATATGAGCAGTTGACCAAATCAGGTAAATTCAAGCCTGTATTTGACAAGCCTTTCTTCAAGGAATTTGCATTGACATCAGATATTGCACCTGAGAAGCTCAATGCGGCACTGAGAAAGGAGAATATCATCGGAGGCTATGACCTGGGCAAGGAATATCCCCAATTTGAAAACAGCATCCTTTATGCAGTGACAGAAAAGAGAACGAAGGAAGAAATAGATAAGCTGACCAGCGTAATGGAGGGGATATAATGAGAAACTACGATAAATTGATATTCGAACTTTCCAAACCTGGTAGAAAGGCATATATGTTACCCGCCAATGATGTGGAGGATGTTGCTGTAGACAGCCTTATACCTGGTGAATTTTTAAATGAAAAGGAATTGAATCTGCCGGAATTATCTGAGGTGGATATAATAAGACACTATACAAATCTTTCAAACAAAAACTACGGTCTTGACACAGGTTTTTATCCACTTGGATCATGTACAATGAAGTATAATCCAAAAATAAATGAAGACGTAGCAAGATATGACGGTTTTGCAAACCTTCATCCACTCCAGTCTGATGACTGTATTCAGGGTTCATTGCAGCTGCTTCACGAGCTTGAAGAGAGTCTTTCAGAAATTGCCGGAATGGATAGAACAACACTTCAGCCGGCTGCCGGTGCACACGGTGAGCTTACCGGTGTTATGATTATAAAGGCATATCATGAAAAGAGAGGGGAAGGACACAGAAACAAGATAATCATTCCTGACTCAGCCCATGGTACTAACCCTGCAACAGCTGGAATGGCAGGATACAAGATAGTTGAGATCAAATCTACAAAAGACGGACTTGTTGACCTTGATGCATTGAGAGCAGCAGTGGGAGATGACACTGCAGGACTGATGCTCACAAACCCAAATACCTTGGGAATATTTGACAAGGGAATCAATGAAATAGCATCAATAGTCCATGAAGCCGGCGGACTGGTATATTATGATGGAGCCAATGCCAACGCGATTCTTGGCTATGCAAGACCTGGAGATATGGGATTTGACGTTGTTCACTTTAATCTTCACAAGACATTTTCGACGCCACACGGTGGTGGAGGACCTGGAGCAGGGCCGGTAGGAGTTAAGAAGGAGCTAGTTCCATTCCTTCCAGTACCTATGGTAGAAAAGAAGGATGGCAAGTTCTTCCTGGACTATGATTACCCTGATACAATAGGAAAGGTGAAGGATTTCTACGGACACTTCGGTATTCTCGTAAGAGCCTACACTTATATACTGACAATGGGATCGGATGGACTTAAATTAGCTTCAGAGATGGCTGTATTGAATGCAAACTATATTTGCAGTCAATTGAAGGATCACTATAATCTTCCAATCGATACAATTTACAAGCATGAATTCGTACTTGGCGGCTTGAAGGATACTCTAAGCGAGGTTACCACTCTTGATATTGCAAAGAGACTTCTTGACCTTGGATATCATCCACCAACTATATACTTCCCATTGATTATCAATCAAGCATTGATGATTGAGCCGACAGAGACAGAAAGCAAGGAAACACTCGATGAGTTTATCCAGGCCATGATTCAGATTGCCCATGAAGCTGAGACTGACCCGGCAATATTGAAGTCAGCTCCAAACACAACAATAGTAAGAAGACCTAATGAAGTCAAGGCAGCACGTGACATCAACGTAAAATACGAAGGGTAGGTGTATTGCTTGACAAAGAGAATAGCTATTATCGGTGCAGGACCGGGTGGCTATGTTGCAGCTATAAAGGCTGCACAACTTGGGGCAGAGGTTTTTCTTATAGAGAACAGAGATATTGGGGGTACATGCCTTAACAGGGGGTGTATCCCCACTAAAACATATTTCAGAAATGCTGAAATTATGTCCTCCCTCAAGAGAGCTGACGAATTCGGAATAAAGGTTGAAGGTTATAGCCTAGATGGTAAAGCCCTTCTGGAAAGGAAAAACAAGGTTGTTTATGACCTTGTGTCCGGAATTGAAAAGGTTATTTCATCCTATAGCAATATTGAATTTGTACCGGGAAAAGCGTCATTCAAGAATAAAAAAGCCCTCAAGGTTGAACTCCTTGAAGGTGGAGAGAGAGAAATAGAAGCAGATAGTATTATTATTTCTACAGGGTCATATCCACAGATGACTGAGACCAAGGGAGTAGACCTGCCAGGAGTTATCACATCTGATGATATCCTGGAGCTGGACCATATCCCTGAAACCTTGATTGTCGTCGGAGGAGGAGTTATCGGCCTTGAGTTTGCAAGTATTTACCAGGAGCTTGGTTCACATGTAATCCTGCTGGCATCCAGGATATTAAAGGATGGAGACAAGGAAATCGGGAAGAGACTCTTGCCAACGCTTAAAAAGCAGGGCATTGAAACCTATGTAAATATAAGAGCCAAGGAAATTTCCAAGGAAGGTGACAAGCTGAGGGTTGTAGCAAAGTACAAGGAAAAGGACGAGGAAATCGAGGTAGTTGGAGATTATGTCCTCATAGCTTCAGGGAGAGGCCCTCTTGTTGAAGGGCTTGGCCTTGAAGAAGCAGGAGTAGAGTTTTCAAACAGAGGAATAAAGGTTGATGATAACTTTGAGACTACTGTACCAGGCATTTATGCAATCGGAGATGTGAATTCCAAGGGAATTCAGCTGGCCCACGTTGCATCATCCCAGGGTGAGTACTCTGTTGAGAAAATAATGGGTCATAAGCCTGATATCAATCTCGAATACTGGCCGTCATGTGTATTCACAATGACTGAAGTTGCTCAGGTTGGATATACTGAAGAGCAGCTAAAGGAAAAAGAAATCGATTACAGGTCAAGTAAGTTTATGTTCTCAGCAAACGGAAAGGCTTTATCCCTTGGAGAGCCTGAGGGAATTATCAAGATTCTTGCTTCAAACGATGACAACAAGATACTGGGAGTCCATATAATTGGACCACATGCCAACGACCTGATTCACGAGGGTGCATTGGCAATATCCAACAATATGGATGTTGCAGCAATTAATCGAACGATACATGCACATCCGACACTTTCAGAAGCCTTTGCAGAGGCAGCGTTGGGTTTGGATGAGCGTGCAATACACATTGCACCTAAGAGAAAAAGAAGAGGATAGTTCAGGCAACGGGGCGACCCGTTGCTTGTTTCTTATCAGGGGGTAGCATATGAATACTGGAAGGAAATTATTGATTGTATTCAGTCTGATTGTGTTTCTAATTCTCGGATTTATGGTTGCAGGGAGAGCAGGGGGAATTCTGTTTGATCAATCCATAATGGATTTTGTACACAGTAATAACAGCCTTGTAGTAACAAGAATAATGGAGGTAATATCATTTTTGGGCTCTGAAGTTTTCCTGGTTCCTGCCATGGGAACTGCTATAGCGTATTTTATCATCAGGAAGCGATATCAATTTGCAGGTTTGCTTTTGGTATCATCCCTTGGCAGCTGGATTGCAAACCACATATTAAAGCAGATTTTCCAACGACCAAGACCATTTGAGTACTTTTTGGTGGAACAAGGTGGATTAAGCTATCCCAGTGGTCACTCCATGGTTTCAATGACTATGTTTCTTACCATAGGATATTTACTCACCCATAATAGAGATGATGAGAAATTCAGAAAAAGGGTATGGAGCTTTGTCTTTATATATATCCTCCTGATGGGAACAAGTAGGGTATTTTTAGGTGTTCATTGGCCCTCTGACGTAATAGGAGGATATGCTGCGGGATATTTATTCTTTGAAGCATATATATTTTTTATCCATAAAAAGTTAAAGAAAAGGGATTCCATTTAAAGTGGAATCCCTTTATTGACTTGTGGATCAAAGTGCGTTTATTTTTTCCTCACCAAGATATTGGTTGGTATATAGTCTATAATAGTAGCCCTTTTTCCGGATAAGCTCCCTGTGGGTTCCATCCTCAACTATTTCTCCTTTTCTAATAACAAGGATCCTGTCAGAATTTCTTATGGTCGACAGTCTGTGAGCGATAACAAAGCTAGTTCTACCATAAAGAACCTTTGTAATTGCATCCTGAATTATTTTCTCTGTTTCAGTATCTATTGATGATGTGGCTTCATCCAGAACAAAGAGCGAAGGATTTCTAATTATTGCCCTGGCAAAGGATATCAGCTGTTTCTGTCCTGTAGACAAGAGGCTTCCGCCCTCCCCGACCTGGGTTTCATAGCCATCCTGGAGCTCCATAATAAATTCGTGGGCATTGACCATTCTGCAGGCTTTTTCAATCTCCACCTGAGTAGCGTCCAACTTTCCATACCTGATATTATCTTCAACAGATCCTGAAAAAAGATGAGGACTTTGCAGTACATAGCCCAGGTTGTTGTGAATCCACTGAAGTGGCATATTGCGGTAATCAATCCCATCCACCAGTATCCGACCGGAGGTAGGCTCGTAGAATCTGCAGAACAGGTTCACGATTGTCGATTTACCTGACCCTGTCTCTCCTACAAGGGCGACTGTCTCACTTGGTTTTACTGACAGGTTAAAGTTTTTTAGAACTGGTTCATTGGGCTGATAGGAAAAGGATACATCCTCAAATTCAATTGCCCCGTTAATCGGTGGCAACAGGTCTGATCTATGATGGAAAAGTCCACCGAACTTCTCAACAACCTCTTTTTCATCCCTAATGTCAGGCACTTCTCCCAGCAGGGAAAAAACTCTTTCTGCTGAAGCCTGGGCACTCTGGAATTCTGCAAAGATAACAGCCATTTGTCGGATTGGTTCGAAGAATTGAGCAGTATAGGATATGAAGGCTACAAGGGTACCATAGGTAATAATTCCCTCCATGATGTACCCTGAACCGAAGGAGAAAGCCAAAGCAGTCCCTACGCTACCCAATCCTATAACCAGGGGCAGATATATTGACGAAATGATAGCTGCCTTAATGGATTGATTTCTCATTGATCCTGTAAGCCCAGAAAATTCCTCCAGGTTTTTTTCTTCCCGAACAAGGGTTTTTGTAGTCTTTGCACCTTGGATGTCCTCATTGAAGGCACCGGTGATCTGTGAATTTATCTTTCTGATTTTTCTTTGTGCACCTAGAATCCTTTTCTGGAATACAATACTCAGAACAGCAAGAGCCGGCACCACTGAAAGTGTAATCAAGGCAAGGACAGGATTAAGAATTATCATATATACTGATATCCCTGTCATTATTGCCACTCCCCATGCCAGATCAACTATTCCCCATGAAATTGTTTCACTTAGTCTGGTGACATCTGAAGTCATACGTGCAAGAAGCCATCCTACAGCCTTGTTGTCGTAATAGGAAAGTGGCAGCTCCTGAAGTCGTACAAAGCCCAACCTTCTTATATCATGAGCAATGGTAGTTTCCAGTCTTCCAGCCATTCTTATAAACAGGAATATCAGAAGACTCAATGCAATAACTGCTGCAAGGTAGATTCCGATAAAAAATTCCAGACCCTCCATAGACTCCTCTCGGACGTATTCGTCAATTGCATATCTCGAAAGCATGGGAAAGCTTGCATCTACAACTCCAAGAAGTACCATAAGTGAAATCAGTTTCAAAAACTGCATCTTGTATGGCTTCAGATAGGTGTAGAAATCCTTCCAGATTTCTATATTCATTTTAGAATTGACATCAAAATTGGTCTCATCCATATTTATTCCTCCTAAGCATCCAGGACGTCATCCTCAAGGGATGCCTGGATGTCGTAAATCCTCCTATATAGACCTTCCTGCAACAAGAGATCCTGATGGGTACCACTCTGAACGATTCTTCCACTGTCCAGGACGATAATCATATCAGCGTTCGTCACAGTTGAAATTCTATGTGATATAACAAAGGTTGTGGCAACGTTTGTTCTTTTCTCCAACGCCCTTCTTATTTCAATATCAGTCTCAGTGTCCACTGCTGAAAGTGAATCATCAAAGACAACAATTGGTGTTTCGCTTATGATAGCTCTTGCTATTGCCATTCTTTGTTTTTGACCACCGGACAGGGAAACTCCACGTTCTCCTACCATGGTTTCATACTGCTTGTCAAATGTCTGGATATCATTGTGTATTGATGCAACCTTGGCAGCCTGGAATACAGTCTTATCCTGCTTGCTTGGATCAGTGAAGCGTATATTTTCCTTGATTGTTCTGGCATAGAGGAATGGCTCCTGAAGGACAAGTGCGATATTCTTTCTTATCCAGCTTCGGTCGATATTCTTCAATTCCATGCCGTCAATTTTTATTGAGCCAGATGAATAATCATAAAGTCTTGGCAAGAGATTTACAAGTGTCGTTTTACCGGAACCGGTAGGACCCATTACAGCAACAGTAGCTCCTTTTCTTACTCTGAAGCTGATATCTTGAAGAACCTTCTTGCTACCATCATAGGAGAAGGATACATTGTCGAAAAGGATATCTCCCACAATCTGTGGCTCCTCTCCATTTTCACGAAGGGGCTCCTCAGGGATAGAAAGTATTTCACTGATCCTTTGTATGGAGACCGTGGCCTTGCCCATATCTGTCAGCATTCTGCCAAGCTGTCTGACTGGCCAGATCAGCATATTTACATAGCTTATAAAGGCAACCAGGATTCCGATCGTAATCCTACCCTGAACTACCATATAAGAGCCTGCGACAATTACAACGCCCACCTGAAACATGCTGAGAAAGTCTGATAATGACCAGTATATTGCCAGATTGTCAATAAGTTTATTCACCAGAAGTCTATAGGTAGAGTTTCTCTTGTCAAATTTTTCAAGTTCAAAGGACTCGCGCCCAAAGGCCTTGACCACTCTTATACCAGTGAGGTTTTCCTGCAATGTGGTAGAGAGTCTAGCCTCCTCTTCATCGGCTTTCTTGAAGTCGCGTTGTATTCTTTTAAAGAAGGCGTATGCAAATCCGAATATCACTGGTACCAACGCCAGCGAGTAAATTGTCATTCCTGGATGAAGTGACAGCATGGACCAGAGTATAAAGATGAGCATGGAAAGTGAGCCTGCAACCTCAACAAGCTGGATACCCAGAAATCTTTTGATTGTTTCAACATCTGATGTACATCTTTGTATCAGATCACCGGTATCGGTTTTAACATGGTAGCTGTAGGGAAGCTTCTGGATGTGGTCATAGAGCTTGTTTCTCAACTTCATGGATATGTTTTCTGATGCCCTGGCAGAGTAGTAGCCCTTTAAATATAGGAAGATGCCTCTAAGGACAGTGTTAATTACTATCAACACTCCAATAATCCATAGTCTGCTTCTGATGGATTCCCTTCCACCCAGAATATTCATTAATCCACCTGCCAAAGAACTATTGACGGGTTCGCTGCCGATTATTGAATCAATGGCAGTGCTTAGTATTATTGGGCCAGCTGCATAGAATAGCTGTGAAATTGTAATTGTTAGCATAGCTAAAATAAATATAATCCTGTATCCTTTGACAAAAGGGTACAGCTTTTTAAATTGATTCATAGATTAATCCTCCAGAGTGTGCTTGTCCAATAAAAAAGCCATAGGTCAAAAACCTATGGCTCGAGTATGGCAATTGGAAATCAAAAAAAATCATAGGCGTGCGCCTATGATGGAACCTGTTATTTCCTCGGTACCCGGTATAGGCCATAGTTTTCCATTAAAAAAGAATAGTTGATCCATTTGTTGGATATTAATTTCATCATTTTATGGCCTCCTTTTCTTGTAATCTTTACACTACTATATTAAATTCAAGGTGTTGGAATGTCAACATTTATTTTTAAATTCTACATTAATTCCCTTTCCAGTCTTTTAAGGTCCAGAATTTTAATCCTATTTTTGTAAAAATCTATAAGTCCATCCTCACGCATCTTCATGAGCTCCCTGGAAAGAGATGGTCTTGGGATGTTGAGCAGCTCAGCCATTTTTTTTCTGCTGTAGGGTAGGAGAAGGTAAGAAGATTTCTGCCTGCCCAATTCCAGAAGCAGTATGTTAACTATCTTCTTACGGGTGGAATCAAGGGAAAGATTTGTAATCCTGTCATTTAGCATATGGATTCTCCTCGACAGAACACCTGCAAAATTTTCAAGGATTTTCGGATGTCTGCTGAGCATTTGGATAAGCTCAGGTCTTGGAATATTCATAACACAGCTTTGGGAGGTTGAGACAACAGTTGCAGGATACTCTTTTTTATCTGAAAAGACAAGTGATTCAGCAAAAACGTTTCCCGATGTAAAATGGCTGATTGTTACAACCTTGCCTGATGAAAAGGGCTTGTGTATTTCTATGTCACCGGATAGTATAATGGAAAGACTGTCACATCGATCACCTTCTATTGCAATTATATCACCATCCTCATAGCATTTTATGGAATAATTGATACCATCCATCAATGAAGAAATTTCATTTATAGTTATATTATCGAAAAGTATACATTTTGAAAGTGCATCCATTGAATAACTCAAATATTATCACCTCGATTTCTTGACAGATTCTTTATACCCCCAAAGGATTCGGTAACGCAAAAAAAAATAATGAATTAGGTTATGATCCATAACTTGGGGTATATAACTACAAGGTGTATAATTAAAGGAGCTTTGCAGATGAATGATATATTATTGGTCAATAGAATCAATCACAAGGATTTCACAAGCGAAAAGCAAAAGGTTTTTTTTCAGATAGGCGAGATTCACCTCCCAAGGGTGGAAACAAAGCTGATGGATCTAATAGACAGCAGCAGACTTATCGATGAGAAAGATGTTTTATACAAGTACAATGGGTTCGAGGTGGATATACTTACACAATCAATCCCAATACTTGTCAAGATTTTGTGCGAGAACAATATACCCATATATGGGGTATATGCTATATATAATCCGAAATTGTAATTGGAATCATTACAATTAATTTAATTTGTGATTAGATTGTGGCAACAAGGGTAGAAATATAAAGTGAGATTAATTAAAACATGGAGGGATATTTATGAATGAAAAATTATTAAAAGCAATGAACGACCAGTATAACTTTGAGATGCTGTCAGGATATTATTACCTTGCGATGGCTTCCTATTGTGAGTCAGAGAATATGAAGGGCATGGCACACTTTCTTGTAGAGCAGGCTAAGGAAGAGTATGGTCATGCAATGAAGTTCTATGGCTTTATCAACGACATGGACGGAAGAGTCACTATGCAGACAATACCAGAGCCAAAGAATGATTACGATTCATTCCTGGAGGTATTCCAAACTGCTCTTGGGCATGAAAAGAAAGTAACTGCAAGAATATATGACCTGCTTAAACTAGCTGAGGAAGAGAAGGACTATGCTACTATACAATTCCTGCAATGGTTTGTTGAAGAGCAGGTTGAGGAAGAGAACAACATGAAGGATATTATCTTCAAGCTTAAGGGAGCACAAAATAGTTTCCAAGGCCTGATGATGGTGGATAGAGAGCTTGCCTCAAGATAACAGATAATATATAAAAATATTAGACACGGAAAAGTCCCGTGTCTTTTTTTTGGGAATGATAGATATTTTCTTGACAAGTATATTTATTTATTCTAATATAAGGATATAAAGATGCAGGAGGGATTAGATGAGATTTGACAAAGTTCTACTGGAGGAAAAAGCAGCAATCCTTAAACTGATTTCTCATCCCGTAAGATTGTGTATATTAAGGGGGTTATCTGAGGAGGGGGAGAACAATGTCTCCTATATTCAGGGATGCCTCGATATACCCCAGTCTACACTGTCACAGCATCTTGCCAAGCTGAGGCTGTCAGGGGTTGTGAAGGATGAGAGAAGAGGAACTGAGGTTTATTATTCTTTGGCAGATGATGAGGTAAAGAGAATTATCGACTTGTTATTTAAATCGGAGGAGGAGTAAAATTGGGTAAAAAAGTATTGATCGTCGGTGGAGTGGCCGGAGGAGCTACAGCGCTGACAAGACTTAGAAGATTGGATGAAAAAGCAGAAATTATTATGTTTGAGAGAGGTGAGTACATCTCCTTTGCAAACTGTGGACTTCCTTACTATATAGGAGGGACTATCGAGGAAAGAGATGCACTTATTGTAAACACCCCTGAGGCCATAATGAAGAAATATAATGTTGATGTCAGAAATTTTTCTGAGGTAACAGGAATCGACAGAGAAAAGAAGACAGTAGAGGTAAAGAACAGTAAGACTGGTAAGACTTATACAGAAAGCTATGATTATCTGTTGCTGTCGACGGGATCCAGTCCAATTAAGCCACCTATTCCGGGAATTGATTCTCCAAACATTTTCAGCCTGTGGAATATACCAGATACAGATAAGATAAAGAATTATGTGGATACAAAGAAACCCAAAAGAGCAATTGTTGTGGGCGGAGGCTTTATAGGCCTTGAAATGGCAGAAAACCTGCATGACCAGGGAATGGATGTATCAGTAGTTGAAATGCAGGACCAGGTGATGGCGCCAATAGATTTTGAGATGGCTCAAATAGTACACGAGCATATGAAATTAAAGGGAGTACACCTTCACCTTAATGACGGAGTGAGTACCTTTGAATACAAGGATGGAGTAACTACAATTACCCTGCAATCAGGAGAGAAGATTGCTGGAGACATTATAATCCTTTCAATTGGTATCAGACCAAACGGAGAACTGGCAAAGGCAGCAGGGCTCCAGCAGAATAAGCGAGGCGGAATAATAGTCGACAAATATCTGCAAACATCAGACGAATCTATATATGCAATTGGTGATGTAATAGAGGTTGAGGATTATGTAAACAAAGTGCAAACCATGATACCTCTTGCAGGACCTGCAAACAAGCAGGGCAGAATCGTTGCCAACAATATCCTTACAGGCAACAAGGAAGTATACAAGGGTACACAGGGTACAAGTATCGCCAAGGTTTTTGACCTTGATGTAGCAAGTACAGGTGTAAATGAAAAAACGCTTATCAGAATGGGAAAAGAGTATAAAAAGGACTATGATATAGCTCTTATTCATCAGAATTCACATGCGGGCTACTATCCCGGAGCACTTCCAATGACATTGAAGATGCTGTTTGACATGGAGGGAAAGGTTCTTGGATCTCAGATAGTGGGTTATGCCGGAGTAGACAAGAGAATTGATGTTCTTGCAACTGCTATCAGATTTGGCGGCAAGGTTGAAGACCTGATTGACCTTGAGCTTGCCTATGCACCACCTTATGGTTCGGCGAAGGATCCCGTCAATATGATAGGCTTTGTAGCCGACAATATAATGGACGGAATGACTGAACAGGTTCTTTGGAGAGAGCTGGATGAGCTTGATACGGACAAGTATAAGGTTCTTGATATCAGAGAAGATGTTGAAATGGAGATTGGAACGATCGAAGGCTCAGTTCATATTCCTCTAAACGAGCTAAGAGACAGACTGGATGAGCTTGACAAGGACAAGACATACGTGGCATTCTGTGCTGTAGGTCTTAGGGGATACCTTGCAGAAAGGGTATTGAAGGATAATGGCTACAAGGCTATGAATCTTGCAGGTGGATTCAATACCTACAAGAATATGTATATGCAAAGTGAGACAATGTTCAACCAGGAGCCAAAGGCATTTGATGATTCAGGAGTGGTAGATACAAAACTGGGAAAGCAGTAACCCCGGCAGGTGATACCATTAAGCTCAATGCTTGTGGTCTATCCTGTCCGGGGCCAATAATAAAGGTATCGGAAAATATGAAGAAAATGGAAAATGGTCAGGTACTTGAGGTATCTGCAACAGATCCAGGCTTTATCAGCGATATAAAGGCTTGGTGCAATAACACCAAAAACACCTTTATAAGCGATGAAAAGCAGGAAAATAAATGGATAGTGCAGATCCAAAAGGGTACAGCTGGTGTTCCGGCTGCAAAGGGAGATGCAACTGCTGTAAAATCAAAAGAGAAAACAATGGTAGTGTTCTCAGGAGAGCTTGACAAGGCAATAGCTGCATTTATCATTGCAAATGGCGCAGCAGCAATGGGAAATAATGTAACTATGTTCTTTACCTTCTGGGGCCTTAATGTCCTTAGAAGACCAGAGCCTGTTAGTGTCAGCAAGGACTTTATGGCGACCATGTTCTCCAAAATGATGCCAAGGGGAAGCAAGAAGCTTGGATTATCAAAGATGCATATGGCTGGAATGGGTCCCAAGATGATCAGGAAAGTTATGGCTGATAAAAACATTTCATCTCTTGAAGGGCTTATAAAAACAGGCATGGATTCAGGAATAAGAGTCGTAGCCTGCCAGATGTCATTGGATGTAATGGGCTTAACCAAGGAAGAGCTGATTGATGGTGTAGAAATCGGAGGAGTGGCAACATACCTCGACGCCGCTGACGACTCCAATGTAAATCTTTTTGTCTAATTAATGCAGGCAGCCCCGGATTACGGGGCTGCCTTTATTTAGCAACTCATCACTTTTGGTCCTTTTACATTATAATGAAAATGGAATCTATTAAAACATTGTGGGAAAAATTCTATTGAGGGTATAATTCAAGATGGTTTCATTGTGATGCGGTATGGACTTAAAAAAGAAAATACGGTATAATGTAAATTGTAATCATTTCACTTAAATCATCGTGAAATGTGGAACACGAAGATTAAAAGGAGGAATTTCAATGAATGCAATGACACAAGACAACCTGAGATCAGCCTTCGGAGGAGAGAGCCAGGCTCATATGAGATACAGGATATGGGCAGACAAGGCAACGAAGGATGGATTTCCAGCTGTAGCAAGATTATTTATGGCTACATCAGATGCCGAGCAGGTTCACGCTACACTTCACTTCAAAGCACTTAGAGATGTTCAAGGAGCTTTTTCAGTGGTATCAGGCGGAGAATTCGGACTTGGGTCAACATCCCAAAATCTTGCAGGCGGAATAGAAGGGGAAATGCATGAAGTAACCCAGATGTACCCAGCTTACATACAGGTAGCAGAAATGCAGGGAGAAAAAGAAGCAATCAATGCAATGAGATATGCAGTTGCAGCTGAGCAGGTTCACGCTGACTGTTACACAGTTGCCAAAGAGTTTGTTGATGGTGGCAAGGACCTTGAAGCTGAGGTAATTGAAATGTGCCCAGTATGTGGATTTATAACACTTACGGGAGAAGAGGACATCTGTCCGATCTGCAACGCCAAGAGAGCAGTATTTGTAGCTTATTAATTGGGACGCCTAAGGGCGTCCTATTATTGTATCTTAATTCAGGGAGATAGATTATGATAATAGAAACTTTGTTTCTGGGAATAATAATTGGAAAACTAAGAGGTGGAAAAATAGGGAATCTCGCAGATATATCCCTTAAAAAATGGGGATTTATTCCTATAGGATTTTTCTTGTCCTACCTTTCAATATATCTGATTGCACAGGGGAATTCGTTGCTTATGGAAAACTTTGCGCTTATTCAGCTTGCTTCAAATTCAATGCTATTAATTACTTTATTCTACAATAGAAAGACTAAGCCCTACAACCTTGTCTCTGCTGGTATTACAGCAAACATGATACCTATGATGTTCAACGGTGGTAGAATGCCAGTAAGCGGGTGGGCACTGGAGAAAGCAGGTCTTTTTGACGAGCTTTCATTGATAGCTGACAACAGGGTTGTAACTCATTCACTTGTGGATTCAGGGACCACCTTTAAGATGCTCTCGGATATTATTCCATTATTTAGGAAGGTTATCAGTATCGGAGATGTTTTTATTGCAATCGGGATATTTCTGATTATTCAAAAATATATGACTTCCTCTGAGCCGTTGCAATAGAGGTAATTTAGATGTAAAATATAAGTGAAGTCAAACCAGAGAGGGTTTATTATGAAAAAGTTGATTGGATTTTCAGTGATGATTGCCCTGGTAATAACCGTCTTGTCAGGAATGCTTTCTCCAGGGGATATGGGTGTCAATGATGCTACTGATATTGCCGACACTGGTGAAAACGTTACCACAGTTCCTGACTGCGGTAATCAGCACAATGATTTGCCCCCAACTGAAGAATCGTATATATCGAATAAAAATAACAAGAGCAGCATAACGATACTAGCTGCTGGGGATCTGATGTTTCATATCCCGCAGATAAATGCTGCCAGAACCCCTGAAGGTTCCTTTGATTTTACTCCGACATTTCAATTTTTAGAAGAGAATTTAAGCAAAGCTGATTTGGCAATCGCAAATCTGGAAACCGTGATTGCGGGTGATCATCTTGGATTCAGCGGATTTCCTGGATTCAATAGCCCTGAAGCTGTTCTTGACGGGATTGCAGAATCCGGATTCAATGTCCTCGTCACATCAAACAACCACTCTCTGGATATGGGAAAAAAAGGTATTGAGAATACCATTACAGCAATAAAGAAAAGAGAAATGGAGTATATAGGCACAAGTGCAACTGAAAGAAGACCATATCTGATACTGGAAAGACAGGGAATTAAGCTGGGTCTTTTATCCTACACATACGGTCTGAATGAATTGGATACTTCTCTTTCAGACGATGAAATATCCAGAATGGTCAATATGATTGACAAGGAGAAAATGGCTGAAGATATAGCTAAGATCAAATCAGAAAATATCGATTTTATCGTTGCATATCTTCACTGGGGAAATCAGTACCACAGCAACCCAACGGATGAGCAGCGGGGCCTGGCAAGATTTCTGGCAGAAAAAGGGGTGCAGCTAATTCTTGGAACTCATCCACATGTAGTACAGGAGATAGAAACCATTGAAATTGAAAACCATACAACCCATGTAGTTTATTCCATGGGAAACCTTATTTCAAACCAGAGATACGATACCATTGGAGTCTCCGATACAGAGGATGGAGTCCTTATTCAGGTCTTTATCGAAAAGGATGAAAATACTGGAATAACTGAAATAAGTGAAATCACACCCATACCTACGTGGATATTAAGACGTTGGAATGGCAATTCCTACAGCTACAGAATTCTGCCTGTCGAAAAGGCCATTGAGGGTAGCTTGGATATTGAGCTTGAGAAACATGTTCATCAAAGACTCTGCAAATCCCTTTCGGATACGATGAATAACCTGTATAAATGATTATTTATATTCATTTATGCATATGGATGGGGTATAATAAATAGTAGAGACTAAACTAAAAGGCGGGGTACTATTGCAATTCATAAGCGATTTATTCATTAACATCAGAATCAGGGATATTGTTGACATTTTGATTGTTGCTGTGGTCCTGTACAAATTGTATACACTGATAAAGGAGACCCGGGCGGAGCAGCTACTCAAAGGAATAGGGGTCCTGTTGGTGTTGACAAAATTAAGTGAATGGCAGAAGCTGTATACGATAAATTGGATACTGGGCAATGCAATGACTGTTGGAACCCTGGCAATTTTGATTGTTTTTCAGCCTGAATTGCGACGTGGCCTGGAATACATAGGAAGAAGCAGATACTTTTCAAAATCCCTCATAGAAATAAGAGGGGAGAATATATCAAAGGTTGTTGATGAAATTGTCGAGGCAACAGCATCTCTTTCAAGACAGAAGATAGGGGCACTTATGGTTCTTGAGAAGCAGACCGGCCTTAACGAGATTGTTGAAACCGGCACAAAGATAGGTGGCATTGTGAGTAGTGACCTTCTCATTAACATATTTATACCAAACACACCACTCCATGATGGGGCAGTAATAATAAAGGACGACATAATTAAAGCGGCAGCATGCTTTTTGCCTCTGACTGACAGCTCTACAGTCAGCAGGGAGCTTGGAACCAGGCACCGTGCTGCATTGGGTATTTCAGAAAGGTCAGATAGTCTGTCCATAATTGTATCGGAGGAGACTGGAGCAATTTCCGTAGCTGAGAATGGCTCGATTTCAAGATATCTGGACTCCAAGACCCTTAGGCAGCTACTTTTGGAAATGTACAAGCCGAAAAGCAATGATCAGACATTTATAACAAGATGGAGGAATCGGGATGAAGATGGGAAAAAGTGATATTACAGCAAAAATTCTCACTCTTGTTATAGCAATATTTCTTTGGAGCTATGTTATGAGTGAAACCAACCCTGAAATAACCCAGGAATACAGAAATATAAAAGTAAATTACACAAATACAGCTGGATTGAACCGACAGGGACTGGTTATAAAGGAGCCTGAAGAAGTAAAAATCAATGTGAAGGTGAGCGGGAAGAGGTCTGATATGACCAATTTTAGCGCATCAAGTATTTATGCTCAGATTGATCTTAGTGGCTACAACGAAGGTCAGGTAAAAATCCCCATAACAGTGGGTCTTCTTGATCAGACCTCAGGGATTAGAATAGTGAACCATGAACCCAAGGAGGTCCTGTTTTCCTTTGACAGAATAATCAGCAGGGAAATACCTGTGGAGATATCGTACAATGGGGAATTGCCTGAAGATTATATAATAGGTGACGTGGTTATAAGACCTCAGATTATCCTCATAAGTGGACCAAGAACATGGATAAATGAGGTGGACAAAGCTCAGGCAATAGTAGATCTTACAGATAAAACTGAGGACTTTACAGTTTCCACATCGATTAAAATAATTGACGATACTGGGGAAGAGGTTCGTGGAGTTGAAAAGGAACCAGGCTTTGTTGATGTTACAGTACCTGTGTTCAGAACCATTGAGCTTCCTGTGGAGTTGGTAACTTCAAATGAACTCCCTGACAATTATGCCATAGCTGATATTAAAATCAATCCGGAAACAGTAGTGGTTAAGGGTGATAGCTCAGTGGCTCAACTGTCTGAAATTAAGACTGTCGAGGTTGATATTAATTCAATTCTGGATAGTGAATCAATGGAGGTTGATCTCAATCTGCCCGAAGGGGTAACACTCCTGAATCCACTTCAAAGGATAACCATAACGTATAATATCAGGGAAGTGGTTACCGGTACCCTGGAGTTTTCATTTGAGGATATCGAGATTCTGAACCTGCAGGAGGGTTTGGAAATTGAACCGGGAACGCTGCAGCAGACTTTTGTTGTTCAACT